>NZ_JASJOJ010000030.1:0-55118 GCF_038519165.1 Photobacterium sp. SP02 | reverse complement strand
TGGGACGCGACAACCGTCGTGATGTGAGGGTGTAAAGATGGCTAGTTATTTGAAATCCCGGATTCGGAATATCCGTTACATCACCAGTATTGTGTCTATCGCGCTGATGGTGATTTCGCTGGCAGCTTTTGCCATCAGAGGTTTGAACATGGGGCTGGATTTTACCGGCGGTATGGTGACCGAGACGGCGATCAGCCGCTCGGTCACCAGCCACCAACTGCTGGAGGTGCTGAAACCGGCGCTGGGTGATTCCACCTCAGTGACGAGGTCCGGGGCTGACGGGCGCTGGGTGATTCGCTACGCGTTGCCTGAACAAGGAGCAGAGGCAGGACAGACAGTTCCTGATGTCGAACAGTTGCTGCATCAGGTGTCCGGCCAGGTGGAGATCATCAGCAACAGCATGGTGGGATCTCAGGTCGGACAGGATCTGGTCGAGCAGGGAGGATTAGCACTGCTGGTGTGCATCCTGTGTATTTTGGGTTACCTCTGCTTCCGTTTTGAGTGGCGGCTGGCCAGCGGGGCCTTGCTGGCGCTGATTCACGACGTCGTCCTGGTGTTGGGCTTTTTTGCGCTGACCCAGATGGAATTTAACCTCACGGTATTTGCTGCAGTGCTGGCGATTCTGGGTTATTCGCTGAATGATTCGATCATTATTGCAGACCGGATTCGCGAAATGCTGGTGGCGAAACAGCAAACGCCGACGCCGGATATCAATGATCAGGCAGTGATCGCGACGTTTTCACGCACCATGGTGACCTCTGGCACTACGCTGATCACTGTTGCCGCACTCTGGCTGATGGGCGGGACACCCCTGGAAGGTTTCGCGACCGCGATGTTTATCGGCATCATTTCCGGTACCTGGTCATCGATTTCGATTGGGACTGTTTTACCTGAATGGTTAAAGCTGGAGCCGAAACATTATCTGCCGGCTGAGGTCGATTCGGCGCCTTAATTTAGCAGATAAAAAGAGGTCAGCTCACGCTGACCTCTTTTTTTGCTTTACCGTTGGAATCTGATTTGCCCTTGTTATAGCCAGACTTCGGCACCTGTCTCAATCTTCCTGAGTCGGTTTATCTCTACAACGCAATGATCTTGTGACAGGTTTTCTCCAGCGCTATTTTGTCATGGCTGATAAGCACTAAAGCACAACCCATTTCCTGAGTCAGTTCCACAATCAGCTGGAGCGTACTGGCAGCTGTAATGGGATCGAGACGCGATGTGGGCTCATCGGCGATCAGCAGTTTAGGTTTCATCAGCAATGCCCGCAGAACGGCAAAGCGCTGCAGTTCACCGCCAGAGACCTGAGTCGCTTTACGGCTCAGCAGATCGTCTGAAAGTGCCAGTCGTTGCATCAGCGGCTGAATATTGCGGGTATCCAGCTGATGGTGACGGCACAAATCATTGAGCAGAGTTTGCAGCGTGGCGCTTTTGGCAAGGGCGCTGGGGGGATCCTGATACAGTTTCAGTGCATCACCTGTCCTGAGCCGCTGCTTGTACGTCATGCACCCCGCTGAGGGGCTCTGTAAGCCCAGTATCAGATCTGCGAGTGTTGACTTACCACAGCCGCTGTCACCGCTGATGCCGAGAATCTCACCTGCTGCCAGGGTAAAACTCAGATCGCGGAACAGGGTTTTATCACCAAATTGCATGGTAAGGGATTCGGCCTCTATCAGCGGCTGGCCTGTGTCGGGCAGCTTTGCCTGCGGCCAGAAACGGGGATCGGCGGCGATCAATGCTTTGGCGTAAGCCGATACCGGCTGTTGCAGGAGACGCCCGGCCGGGCCGCGTTCCTGAATCACGCCTTTTCTCATCACAATGATTTCCCCACCTAAGCGCTGGGCGACTTCAATATCGTGGGTAATGGTCAGCACGGCGCCTCGTTGTTTATGGCTGACGAGTTGATCGATGATCTGATCTTTGCGGCTGGCATCCAGCCCTTTGGTCGGTTCATCGGCGATCAGCAGCTCACCGCCTGCCTGCGTTGCACACAGGTACGCCACCCGCTGCGCCATGCCACCGGAGAGCTGGTGCGGGTACTTTGCCATATCCTGTTCCAGCGCCACGCTGGTGAACGCGCGCTCGGTCTGTGAGTGTGCCTGCGCTGGGTCATTATTGACTATCTCATGCACTTCACGGACCTGTTCACCCACGGCCATCAGCGGGCTCAATGCATACCAGGGCTCTTGCGGCAGCACCGAGAGTTTTTTTCCCCACAGTTTCTGCCGTTCGGACAGGCTCAAATCCTGCTGAGCCTGTCCGAACAGATTAATGCGCCCTTGCATCGACAGTGTGCCGGGCAGGGTGCCGATAATGGCATTGGCTAACAGGCTTTTTCCTGAGCCGGTTTCACCGAGAATAGTGACGGCTTCACCTTGTCGCAATTCAAAGGACAGCGGATTGACCAGCATTTGCTGCTGCGCCTGTACCGAGAGGTGTTCGACATTTAATAGTATGCTCATGACTGCTTACCTTGTGCCAGCAGGTGGAAACTCATCACCAATAAAAAGACTACCGCGATGGGTTGCATCAGTACCCAGGGTGCCTGCTGATAGTAACGGAACAATTCCACCATCATCAGGCCCAGCTCGGCTTCGGGCGGCTTGAGTCCGACATAGAGAAAACCGATCGAAGCCAGTGCCAGAATGGCATTACCGGCGCCGAAACATCCCAGAGTGAACAGATCCGTTTTCAGCTCTGGCCAGAGATGGCGTTTGAACTGGTACCACACGCCGAAACCATAAAGGCGGGAGGCTTCGATCTCCGCAGAGCGCAGCAGCACCAGCGTACGGCTGCGAACTACCCGGAAATATTCAACCCAGAGCATCAGTGAAATCGCCAGATACAAGATCATAAAGGAGCCCGGTACCATAGCGCCAAACAGCAGCACCAGAATCAAACCCGGCAACGACAGCAAGATGTTCACCAGCCAGGACAGGGTTTTATCCCACCAGCCGCCTTTCCATGCTGCGATGATGCCAGTCAGCAGGCCGAGCGCCGCAGAGGTTGCCACACTCACCAGTGCCATCAGCAAGGATGTTGTAATGGCGCTGCCAAGGCGGGCATAGTTACTGCGCCCGTAATGGTCGCGGCCCAGCGGTTCCTGCCAGCTTGGTGCGGCAAAAACCTGAGACAGCGATTGCTGCGCCGGATCGCCACGGTAAACCAGTGTTTCGATTACGGTGAACAGTACCAGTGTGGCAAGCACAGAGAGACCCAGCCACTGGCTGCGGGAAAGTGATGTGAATACTGTCATACCATCACCTGCTGCTTAGCCAGCCGCTGGCGCGGATCAAGCAGGTACTGTGAGATGTCGATCAGTGTATTGATGGCAACAAACAACAGGCCCATCAGCAGGGCGGCACCCTGGATCATCGGGATATCGCGACGAAAAATCGCGTGGGATAAAGCATGGCCGATACCGGGCCAGGAGAACAGCGATTCAATCATCACAATACCTTCCACCAGGCTGACAGCCTGAATGCCGACGAAAGCCATGACGGGCAGCGCAATATTCAGCTGGCCGTGGCGGCTAAATGCTTGTTCGTGGCTCAGCCCTTTCAGTCTGGCAAACTGAAAGTAGGGCGCGTTCAGCACCTGATGGGTTGAGTTGCGGATCATACGGCTCGACATGGCTGCCATACTGAGTGCCAGTGACAGCGCAGGCAATACCAGATATTCCGGACTGCCGAAACCAGCCACAGGGAACAGGTTGAAATGTAAGGCGAATACCAGAACGAGCAGCAGGCCAATCAGAAAGACCGGCTGGGCTTTAATGATAATGGCGCTGAACAGTGCAGCATGGTCGCTCCACTGATTAACGCGGCGCCCGCAGTACAGGCCGACCGGAATCGCAATGAACAGCGATAAACCAGTGGCTGCCGCCGCCAGCAGCAATGAGTGACCTAACTGATGAGACAGCGCCTGAACCACAGGTTCGCCGCTGACCAAAGAGTTACCCAGGTTAAAGTGCAGCAGATCCCACAACCAGCTGAAATACAACTCAATGCCGGAGCGATCCAGCCCCAGTTCACTCTGAACGGCTTGCGCCGCTTCGGCATCGACGTAGTCGTAGCCATAACGTCCTGCTGCAATACGATAAGCGATGTCACCCGGGATCAGGCGCATCAGCACAAAGGTCAGCGTGCCGACTGACCAGGCGACAAACAGCGCCTGGCAGAGTCGAGAAAACAGAATCTTAATCATTGAACTGCATCTCCGACACCCGGTAATTGATTTCAAACGGGTCGAATGAGAAGCCGCTGATCTTATCGTTTACCGCAACAATCTGACGGTAATAGGTTACCGGAATCAGCGGCATTTCATCGGCCAGTAAGCCGGCTGCCTGTCGGGCCAGTTGGCGGTATTGCGCTGAGTCTGGCTCCGCCGCCAGCTGTGCAAGCAGGTGGCTGAAGGTTGGTGAAGACCAGTGCATCGGTCCCCAGTCTGAGCCTTTTTCGGAGGCGAAGTCGTTCATCAGCAAAGGCAATGGGTCTGCCAGAGTGCCGAAGTTACGTGCGATCAGTGCCATTTCCAGACTGTTGTCATGATGTTTGGCCGGGATCGCGCTGGAGTTATCAATAGAAATCTGAACATCTATGCCCAGCTCACGCCATTGTGCCTGGAGCGCGGTGCCGATCAGCGGCAGCTCAGGGCGGTCGGCGTAAGTGACAAGCTGAATGCGGAAAACCTTGCCGTCTCTTTCCAGCAGACCCTTATCGTTAGCTCGCCAGCCTTGTTCCGCGAGCAGGTCTCTGGCCCGTTCAAGGTTGCGCTGGGCCGTGGCTTGCTGATCGATATGCCAGGCCCCTAATGCCGGGGAAAAAAGCTGGTAGGCTGCCGAACCCGGTAAGCGCAGCACCGATTGCGCAATCCCTTCCCGATCCAGCGCCAGACTCAATGCCTGACGTACGGACTTGTGGTTGAGAAACGGATGTGCGTTGTTGAGTTTTACCAGCACAGTACGCGGCATGGACTCTACATGCATCTGCAGATTGTTGGCAGCTTTCAGACTCTCAATACTGATAGGATCCAGCGTGTAAACCAGATCCATCTGACCACTTTGCGCCAGTAACGCCCGGCTTTCAGAACGGTGGCCCGCCAGATATTCAATGGTTTCAATGTGCGCTTTCCGGCCCCAGTAGTCGGCAAAACGGCTGGCTTTGGCTTTGTGCGGCGGCTGCAGCTCTGCAATCTGATACGGACCTGTGCCCTGAAGTGCCACGATCTTACCGTTATCGCTGAAAGAACCGGGGATCACGATAGCGGTCGAGTAGTGTGCCAGAACAGAAGGCAGCGCGCGGAACGGGCGCTCCAGCGTGATTATCACCTGATTATCCCTGGCCTGAATCGACTGTATCGGCACCTGGCGAATGACGCCCGGTTTAGCGAGTGCCTGATTGAGTGACTGCGCTGCTGCTTCGGCTGTCAGCAGGCTGCCGTCGTGGAATTTAACCTCCGGCCGGATGTTGAATACCCAGCTCATACCGTCTGCACTTTGCTGCCAGCTGTCTGCCAGCAGCGGATAGAGTTCTGCCTGTTCATTGATGCCGACCAGTGATTCCACCACTTGCAGGCGGGAAAACAGAAATCCGTCTTTCGACAGATCCTGACTGTTAAATTCAAACGGGCCGGAAATGGCCAGAGTCTGGTGGGCCGGCGAAGACGGTTGCCAAAAGACGAGGATGCCAGCCGCCGCCACTAAGGCGAGTAATAAGATTTTTTTCATGTTCCTTTAAATTGTTTTGTTATAACATAACAACATTGCAGCATGAGAAAGGTTTTCATGTCCAGTGGATTTTTTATGGAGCATAAGAAAAGTGAATGATCTCGAAGACTGACAGCTGAAATCAGGTCATGCCGGTATGTCTGAAGCGGCTGCTCGTGCTAGTGGTAAGCGAATAAATGCTAATAACTCATGGTCTGTTCAAGCTCCATTCAACTTTGTTGTGCGAGGCTGAGTGTCTGGATACAGGTATTGTCCTGTTTCCTGTACCTGATAATGAGGTGACAGATGAAAAATATCCTTACTGGTGTGATCGCACTGGTTATAGGTTTCTTTGCGTTGACCTTTGCGGCAGTCATGGGACTGACGATGGCGTTGATTGCATTTATTGCTCAGCCATTCCTCAAGCGAAAGCTAGCGAAAGAATTTGCCACTTTCAATGCAGCACAAGCTGATAATACGACGCCAAAAGGGCGCGTTATTGAAGGTGAATACGAGCCGGTTCAAAGCCGATAAGATTCACACATGCCAGACATTGAACGCCAGCACACAGTGCTGGCGTTTGCTCTTTCAGTGGCTGTGATGTTAACCCCGAGATAACTCCCCTGCTGCTGTTTCTCTTATTTTGTCACCTGGTTTCTCAGGCAATCCAAAAAATCACCCAGATGACCGTCCTCCAGATAGAATCGATAGTGCTTGCTGGCACTGTGCAACTCAAAACGGCCTTCATCTTCTGCGATCAGCCTGACTAAGAGGTCAAAAGCTTGCCTCGGACTCGTGCTGCCTAATCTGACCAAATGGGCAATGCTGTAACTGCGGGAAGCGTCTGACAGGTTCAGATTGCCGTAATACTTTTTCCAGTCCGCGGTAAAAATCTCAACAGGCTGACCGGTACGAAAATAACTGAAGTTTTCAAAGCCAACTGGATAAGAGATATCGGCTTTCAGTGCGACATACCGCCGGTTAAAGCCGTGATCCGCGACGAGCGCAATCTGAAAATCCGCTTCAATGTTGTTGTACTGATTTCTGGCCAGATGGTACAGGTCTAACCGGCAGGAGCGATCATCCAGTTTTGTGGTGCTGGTCGGCAGAGGCTGAGGAGGGGCGCTGGCAGCAGAGTAGGCTACGAACAGCATGAAAAATACTGGGAGACGACCATACATCACTTGATTTTCCAGTTCATCGAGACAGGTATTACCCCAGTTAAACTCGAGACCTTATTGAATTGTTCGTTACTAATAGCATAGCGACTGGGTGACTATCAGTGGGGCAGTGGATAGAGCTAAGTTATTGATCTGGCAATTAAGTGATGCGGAATCTCATAAGTGAGTAATTCAGGCCTGGTAGATCTTCGCTTTGACCATATGACGGTACTGAGACGGGCTCAGTGTAAACTGTTGCTGGAAACGGGTACTGAAATGATGGGCGTCACGGTAACCGACCTGCTCTGCAACATCCTGAACAGACAATCCAAAGTCCCGCAACAGGATTTGTGCCGCTTCCATGCGCAAAGACTGTAAATATTCATGCGGGGTCTGGCCGACCTGGGTTTTGAATCGGCGTTGAAAAGTCCGCAATGGCAAGCCGCACTGCTCTGCAACGTCTTTTGCCGTGATCGGCCGGGATAAGTTGCGTTTGAGCCAGTCCTGCGCCAGCGCGATGGATTCGTCAAACTGGACCTCTCCGCCTATCTGATAAAAGGGTTGCTGATCAGACTGCGAGATCTCATGCCCGAAATGTGTTTCGACCGTTTTCGCCACGCTCTGACCAAAATGCTCGCGAATCAGGTACAGGATCAGTTCTGATTGCGAGTTAATACTGACGGTACAATACAAACCATTGGCAACAGTAATGGATGCCTGGCGGTTCAGAACAACCGCCGGGTAGCGTGCGGCAAACTTATCGTAATAGTACCAATGCGTGGTTGCGACTTGCTGATCAAGCAGTCCGGTTTCGGCCAGCCAGCAGACGCCTGTGCCGGTTGCGATAATTTTGGCACCCTGCTGATACTGGTGAGTCAGCCATGACACCAGTTCCGGGCATTGCTTCAGCGCGGAGATCGGGTTGCCCCAGATGGGCGGCAGAATCACAAAATCGAATTGCCCGGAAGCTTTCAGCGTCAGTTCCGGTTGTAACCGCAGGCCGGATTTGACCGCTGGCGGTGAAAGACTCTCTGCAACAACCGAAATTGACACGGGTTTTGACCTCTGATCCTGTTTGGGCCTCAGGCTGGCAGCACTGCTCAGCATCTCTGCAGCAAGAGAAATACCCGTGATTAATGCACGCGGATAAAGGACAAAGGCAATCTTCATGGTCAGCGCTCTGTTTTAAACGTAATGGAGACAGAAACGGGGCGATTTTTTCTGAACCTGAGCTGAAGCCGGCAGCTCATCCCGACACAAATTTGTCATCTTGAGTAGGTTTGGCGTTTATGTCAGTAATTATGGCGTAAAAGCCAGGTGAAATGCCAGTGGAACTTGGTAATCTGATAGACAAATAAATCATGAAGCAAGAAGCATACAATGAAATTACCTCTGATTGTCGGAATGGGCGGCATCAATGCCGCAGGTCGTAGTTCAGGTTTTCACAGCTATAAACGTATGCTGGCAGACATACTGCCGGCCAGCGATATGCATTCAACCTGGCAAGATCTGGCGCACCGAATGGGCCTGGCAGACGGTGACGTCACTGACACTGTGATTGAGGCTATCAAGGACGGCACTTTGATTCGCCGCATTGAAACCTTCGATCCTGATCGTGTACTGCAACAATATAAAACAGCGATTTCAGGCGGTAATGAACAGATCTGTTTCACACTGCGCAAATCAAAGCTGCCTGCTCATGTGCCGGAGAACTGGCACCTGGAAGAAGAGGGCAGCAAAGTCCATATCACGGTAACCGGTGAGCTGGATGCGCTGCTGGCCGATCATGTCACTTTCCCTGTCAGCAGTGGCGGCAACATTCCCCGTGGCTTTGAACCGGGTAAGCTGTATAACTCACGGTTTCATCCGCGCGGACTGCAACTGACCATTTACGGCGCCTCAGATGCGCTCAATTCCCTGGGGGTCGACTGGTCGGAAATACTGACCCATATCCGTCCAGACGAAGTTGCCGTGTATGCCGGTAGTGCGCTGGCGCAGATTGATGATCAATCCATAGCCGGTATGGTTGCCGCACCGCTTACCGGCGGTCGGGTCAGCTCGAAAATGATGGCTTTATCGCTGGCTGAAATGCCGGCCGATTTCATCAACGGCTATGTGATTAACAGCGTGGGGACAACGGGTACCAACATGGGAGCCTGTGCAACCTTCCTGTACAATTTGCGTCAAGGCATGCAAGACATCCAAAGTGGTGCGGCCAAAGTGGCGATTGTCGGAAACGCCGAAGCGCCTGTGGTCTCTGAAATCATGGAAGGTTTTCGCGTGATGGGGGCGCTAGCCGAAGACGCACAAATCTGCGCGCTGGATGATAGCGAAACCGTAGATAACCGCCGTGCCTGTCGTCCGTTTTCTGATAACGCCGGATTTACCATGGCAGAGTCAGCCCAGTTTGTGGTGCTGATGGAAGAAGAGCTGGCCTTGAAACTGGGGGCCAATATTTATGGTTCTGCTGCCGATGTGTTTATCAATGCCGATGGCAATAAGAAATCTATCTCTGCGCCTGGGGTAGGCAACTATGTCACTGTTGCCAAGGCCGCGGCGCTGGCACAGGCCATTCTTGGTCCGGACGGTGTGAAGAAAACCTTTGTTCAGGCCCATGGTACAGGTACACCGCAAAACCGAGTTACGGAAAGCCACATACTCAACGAAGTGGCAAAGACTTTTGGCATTGAAAACTGGCCGGTGACGGCGATTAAATCTTATGTCGGTCATTCTATGAGTGCGGCAGCCGGCGATCAGCTGATGGCTTCTCTGGGTGTCTGGCAGTACGGCTGGATTCCGGGCATCAAGACCATTGATCATATTGCCGATGATGTGCATCAGTCTAATCTGAATATTCTTATGGATCATTACTTTGCCGGCACAGCGGGTGATGATATGCAGGGGGTGATCATTAATGCCAAAGGTTTTGGTGGCAACAATGCCTCAGCGTTGGTGCTGTCGCCGCAGAAAACCCTGGCGATGCTGCAAAAGAAATACGGCCAGCTTGCTATCGCTGAATATCTTGCACGTAATGTCAAGGTGCGTGGCGTTTCCGCTGAGCATGATCAGCAGGCTTGTCAGGGACAGGAAGAAATCCGCTATTACTTTGGTGAGTCTGTGATGGATGAAACCTCGGTGACAATGACACAGGACAGCCTGACACTGTCGGCCTTTGGTGAGGCCATTGCATTGCCAACGGCAAATCCGTACGCCGATTACGAATAACCCATTCGTTGTCTTTAACAAAAAAACGGGCAGCTTTAAGCTGCCCGTTTATTATTGCATTTGTGAATAACCGCTTGCTGTTGCGATGACAGTTGCGGTCTTTATTCTTCCCACTGGATCAGCTGATCTTTTGGCCACTGACAGCCGGTATCGTGATACTGTTTTTCCAGTACATGACGCTTAATTTTCAGCGTAGGGGTCAGAATACCGTTCTCAATACTCCAGGGTTCTTTGATCATCAGAACACCTTTGATCTTGGCGTGTGATTCCAATTCTTTATTAATAGTGTCGATTGCCCGGCTCACTTTTTTCGCATATCTGTCCCGGTCAAAATTAGGGTAAGCATGCGCTACCGCCAGCAGTATGGGGGCGGGCATACCTGAACCCACCACACACATCATTTCAATGCCACAAAGTTCAAAGAGGCGTTTTTCAATCGGAACCGGTGAAACGAATTTGCCTTTCGCTGTTTTGAAGTTGTCTTTTTTCCGGCCCTGAATCGTCAGGAAGCCTTCTTCATCCAGACTGCCAAGGTCGCCGGTATGCAGCCAGCCTTCATCATTGAAGCTTTCTCTGGTCGCGATGTCGTTTTTGTAGTAACCAGAAAACAGACCTTTGCTGCGCACCAGAATTTCATCATCTTCGGCGATCTTGATGTCCACTCCCGGCCCCGCACTGCCTACCGTACCGATTTTGTCGCTACGAAACGGAAGATTGAGTGTGCCATAGGCATAGTTTTCCGTCATCCCCCAGGCTTCGGTGATATTAAGCCCGATGCTCTCATACCAGCGCAGCAGGGCCGGTGAAACCGGTGCCGAACCGCAGCCTAATACGCGCGCTTCATTCAGGCCCAGTCCGTCAGCCAGTTTGCGTTTGATCAGGCCGGACACAAAGGGGATTTTCAGCAAAATGTTCAGTTTTGCCTGCGGCAATTTTTCCAGAATTCGTTGCTGGAACACGGTCCAGAGGCGAGGAACTGAAATAAATAATGTCGGGCGGTGCATTTTCACATCTTCAATGAAAGTATCCAGTGATTCAGGAAAAGCAACCTGCACACCTGCCATCATTGATGTGCCCAGGATATAGACACGCTCTGTGATGTGAGCCAGGGGAAGGTAGGAGAACAGACGTTCATTGTCGACGATGCCGATATGCTCGATGAGGTTCTGCGCTGAAAAAGCAAAGCCACCGTAAGAGAGAATGGCCCCTTTGGGTAATCCTGATGTGCCGGATGTGTACACCAGCGACATCACATCGTTGTCCTGATGGGAAGGACGCTCTTCACTCGGGGTGTGCGAGTCAATTAACTCATTGAGTGAATGCTGGCACTCGGGCGTATTCGGGTAGGGGAAGCTGACCGTGATCATCTCTTCAAGATTGTGACAGACGGTATTGATCGCGCGGTTATCATCCAGTTTACCAATGAAAACCAGCTTAGCTTCACTGTGAGTCAGGCAGTACTCTATGGTGTCTGCACCCGCAGTAGGAAAGATAGGTACGCTGATGTAACTGCCGAGCATCATGGCCAGATCGCAGATATACCATTCAGCGCAGTTTTTCGAGATCAAACCCACTTTGTCGCCGGGCATGAGGCCCTGTGCACGTAATGCGCTGACAAGGCTCAGCGCCTTGTCGACCACTTCAGCGTAGGTAAAATCGGTAAACTGCCGATTAATGATCTGGCGGAGAAAAATGTCATCCGGGCGCTCTTCTGCCCATGTCAACATGCGTTCATGAGGTAATGCCTGCGTCATGAGCGAATCCCTTAATGTGTTTGGCTGTAAAGGCAAAGTCATTGTAATGTTCCATTCCGTGGTTGTTATTATCTTGTTAAATAATTAAATGCGGCTTTAGGTGGAGCGTCAAGATATCACTGTATTGAATTTGCGGTAAAAATCTAACTTAGAGATCAAAAATAGCGGTTTAAGTCATTGAGAAAGCTGAAAGAGATACGGGCTAACCGTGCACCTGCAGCAGCTCTGTGAATTGTCAGAGCTGCGATGCAGTATGCATGTGTTTTTGTTACTGAATGTAAACAGAAACCTGAATGAAGGATTTCAGTTACTGTGCTTGTGGTGTGACAGGTGCCTGATACGCTTTGGTACCCCAGAGTGGCACTGTGGACAGGCTGTGCTTATAGCTGCCTGATGTTTCTTTGGTGGAATAAGACAAATACATCAGTGTCTGGCTGTCGTGGTCAAAGACCCGGCGAATTTTCATGGTTTTGAAAAAGACACTTTTTGACTTCTTGAATACCACATCACCCGATTTCGATTTATCAATCGCGGCGATCATTTCCGGGGTAATTTCACCGGTTTGCCGGCAGGAAATGGATGAATCACTGGGATCGGAAAAATCCAGATCCGCTTCAATACTGGCAATGTGGCAAGTGACGCCAGGTACCAGCGGATCACTGAGCACATTCAGTTTGATGTCTTTAGTGGTAAATACGCCCAGACTGACGTCACCGACTTCGTTGTCTGAACAGCCTGCCAGTAAGGATGCTCCTGCGATCATGGCAGAAAAGAGCAGAGCGCGCTTCATTCAAAGTCTCCATTGTTCTGTAAGAATAGTGAGTGGAACGGTGTCCGGAAAATAATCACGCTCTCGCGGATTGTGCGTACATTTAGCGTTTTCTGCCGCTTTTTGTGGCAGCATGCCGTTCCAGGTACCAAGATAGCAACCCGCCCAGCATGACTCCAGAAAGATTTGCCACGGCATCGGAAAAAGAGCTCTCGCGCCCAAGATCAAGAATGCCCTGGAAAATTTCGAGCAGACTGGCAAAAATCATCAGCCCGATCAGCAAGGTAAAGTAGAAACGGTATTGCTGGCTGACACACAGTGCCAGCATGGCGAAAAACATATAAGTCAGTACATGAAGCAGTTTATCCAGGCCGGATATGCCGTAGCTGTCTAAGTCGGCCAGTGACCCTTTCTCTGCGGCCGGCATTAAGGTAAGTCCTGCGATAAAAACGGCATATAAGCCGAATAGCAGCCATATCCATATCAGTAATTGCCGCTCTTTCAGCGAAACATACAGTGATATAGGTTCAGCATGCTTTCTCATGGTTTATAGCGTGAGCTTAACAACTGATTCAGATGCCGAACGGGAATGGCATAAGTGATGGCACTCGGCTGACTCAGTGCGTTTTCTTTACTGGTTTGCACTAAGACCTTATTGATAACGGCGATGACTTCACCTGTGTCCTGATGGTAGACCGGACTGCCGCTGTTTCCGGGGTAGGCCGTGGCATCAAACTGATAGACGACAAAAGGATTTTTCAGGTGTTTGAGGCGAGCGACGGAAAGCTCTTTTGCGGTGCGGGCCGGTACTGCAATCGGCGTAATGCTGGATACCATGCCTCTGTGTGTCACCGGATACAGGCCGAGCACTGCACCTATCGGGAAACCAGTGAAGCTGTATATTTCACCTTCACGCACCGGGCGCGGAGAGAGATGTAAGCTTGGTAAGGGGCTGCCAGTGATTTTCAGCAATGCCAGATCGTGCTCACTGTCACGTGCAACGACTGTTGCGGTGCGGACATCCGGTGAAGTGCCTGTCCCGACAAAGACAACAAAGCCGGTGTTTGTATCCACTTCGATGGAAGTGGGCACAACGTGATTATTGGTGGCAATCAGTGTGCCATCGCCGACGACAAAGCCAGTCCCGATGAGATTCGCCCGCGGCGTTGCCAGTTTGTTGTAAGTGCCGACTCCGACAACTGAAGGTTTAATTTTCGCAATAACATCTGGCAATGCGGCTTGTGTGTTCGCGGTGGCCAGCAGCATGCAGCCGAGGCAGAGCAGAGTTCGTACGATGAGCAGAGTGACTCGACAGGTACAGAAAAGCATGATTTTTTGTCCTTTGACGCTGGCAGAAAATAGGGTGAACCTGTCGCCCCGCACTGCGGGGCGTTGAGTTTACAGCCGGATTTGTTCTTCCAGTTTGCTCTTTAGCATCAGCAGTTTAGGATCGGACGTCGTCACGCCAATGAGAATTTCTCGTGCATTTTCCTTCATATTGTTTGCCAGCAGGCTTTCTGCATAGTGAAGGGCGATCTCAGGGTTAGTCTGTGCCTGTTTGTAGGCTTTTTCCAGCATTGGCAGCGCATTGGCGGCCTGTCCTGATTTCAGCAGGCAATAACCGTAGGTATCCTGAATCTGTGGGTGCTCCTGAGCCAATCCTAAGGCTTTCGACGCACTGTCGCAGGCTTGCGGATACTTTTCCTGAGACAAATACAGCCAGGCGAGATTATTCAAAGCCACGACATTATCAGGCTGTTGCTCCAGAATGTGCCGATACTGCGCAATGGCTTGTTCAGGCTGCTGTTCAAATTGCAGCTGGGCCAGTGTCAGGCGCAAGGGCGCGGCTTTATCACCGTATTCTTTGATGACCCCCTGCAAGAATGCAATGGCTTCCTGAGGTTGCTGGTTTAATGAATAAGCAGTGGCCACATCGTTGGCGCTGGCGATCCCAGGTGAGGCATCATAGCGTTTCAGTTGCCACTCAACAGCCCGGGTAAAGTCTTTGCGCTGCAGGTAATTCAGGGCTTGTAATCGCATGAAATACGCTTGTGTCTTTACGTTGTCCGGCAGAGCATCCAGCGTGGCCTGGCTGGCGCTGGCATTGTCCAGCTTCAGTTGCAGCCCGGCTTTCATCAGCGAAAAGACCGCCGTTTTCTGAAATAACTGCTCGGCTTTTTCGGCAAGGAGAAGACTGTCTCTCATTTTGTTGTTTAATTCTTTAATCTGGATATTGCGCATATAGGCTTGCTGGCTGAGGACATCCTGCTCCAGCCATCTGGTGTAGGCAGGCTCGGCCTGACGGTAGTCGCGCTGGCTGAAATAGATATCACCCAGCAGCCGCCAGCTTTGTGCGGTTTGCTGCTGGGGTGTCAGACTAGTCATGAGACTGAGTGCCTGATCCGGGTGTTTTTGCAGCATATAACCGCGAGCCAGATCTAATTTCAGTGCGGTATTATCCGGGTGTGCTTCGACCTGAGCAGCGACCAGAGACACAGCCTGGTCCAGTTGCCCGCTGAGCTGGCCATATTTGTACAGTGTCCGGGTGGTCAGATTCTTTCCCGGGTAATGGGAATAGGCGGTGCGGGCATAACCGAAAGCGGTGTCCATATCATTTTTGTTGGCGGCAATCTGGCCAAGCCCCAAAGTGGCTTGCACGTTCTTGGGGTCTTTTGCCAGTACCTGCTGATAGATTGTTTGCGCCTGATCGGGCTTTTTCTCAATTTGCAGCACCAGAGCATTAAGCATCTGGGCAGTCTGATCGTCCGGATTGCGTTCAAGCCAGGTATTAACGAGCTGTTTGACCTCGCTGGTCCGGCCTTGTTTTAAGTAATAATAGGCAAGCCCCAAATTCGCTTCGGCGAGGGTTGGATCGGTATCGAGAATGTGCTGAAGAGTGTCGACCCCAGTCGTATCATTACTGGCTAACTGAAGCAGTCCTAAGCGCAGCTGCTTGCTGGTGGTTGGGTTTTGATTGGCTTTTTCAGCCAGAGACATAGCGGCATCATTACGGCCGACTTTGGCCAGTTCCAGGCTCATATCTGAGATAAAGTCGCTGCTTGCCTTGTCTGAGGCATCGAACTGATTCATGGTTTGCATGGCGCCTTCAATGTCGCCCAGCTTAAGCTGGCTGGAGGCGTACAGGCGTTGGATCATATGGTTTTGCGAGACAAAAGGCGCGACTTTTTCAAATCGCTCATTGGCCTGTTCATAATTTCCCTGGTTATAGGCAACGACCCCCGAAATCAGGTAAGTGGGCAGGTTTCTTGAACCGTTTCGGATGGCTAAGTCGGCGTGGACTTTTGCCTCAGTCTGTTTATCTTCGGCGTAAAGAATGGTGGCCTTCAATTCATTACTCAGTACGTGACCGCTTAATACTGTCAGCAGATTATCGACATACTTTTCTGCTTCCTGGTACTGCTCCGTTTTCACCAGCGCCTGTGCCAGATACAGGGTGTTTTGTAAGGCTTTCGGCGCGGTGTCTACGGCTTTGCGATAGCTCTCTGCTGCGGCTTTGTTATGACCCATGCTGGTTTCAATATGACCTTTCAGCAGCCAGGCGTCACTGCTGGCGGGATACACTTGTACGATGTTGCTGACCTGGCTCAGCGCCGTATCATTGAGCTCCCTGGTGGCATCTAAACTGGCTCTGGCAAGGCGGGTATAGAGCGTGATCTGTCCGGTTGCTTCGGCTCGCTGAAAGGCTTGTTCAGCGCCATCCGGATCGTTATCGAGCAACAAAGCCAGTGCTTCTATCGCGTAAATATCTGCCAGTGCTTTAGCTTGCTGGCTGCGGGGACGTTTGGCCAGGTCAATGATATCCGTTGTTTTTTTCTGACCCAGATAGGCCTGGGCAAGCAGTGGCTCAATTGCGTCCTGCTCGTCGGCGCTTCTGAGTGCTTTATACAATTCTTTTTCGGCACTGGCATAATCGCCCTGGCTCAGGTAAATCTTACCCAGCATAAGCCGGGCCTGATTGGCATCAGGGTGTTGCTGTATGGCATTTTTCAGCTCAATAACCGCAGCATTGATTTGATTGCTGCTGAGATAAGTATCGGCTTTGGCCATGTACTCATCAACAGACTGTTCACCGCAGGCTGTGAGTGTGACAGCGACAACACCAGCGAGTGCCAGCACATGAAAGGTGGTGCGAGGTAAAAAAGCCATAATCATCCCTGTCAGAATTTTCAGATGGACTTTTTTAGGATAGTCACATTTTTGACACTGCGACTAATCGCTTTGACATAAAACGTCTGTTGCACTCACCGTGGTCATAAAAATAACCATGACAGTACCTGAAAAGTGCGTTGCCCGTTGCTCTGCTATGCTTGATGCGAACGGATAAATCACGGCGCAGGGTAAAAAAATGGAAAGCAAAAACAGTTCGATACAGTGCGAATGGATTGTTAATCCCGACCATAAGTGGTTAGCAGGACACTGGCGTGCGCTTGAGGAGCAGGCTGAACCGAACCTGTTTTTGTCTTGGCTCTGGATCGGGACCTGGCTGGATTGTTTTGTGGACAACTGCTGTGTTGTTCTTGCCCGGCAAGAGGACAATATTGTCGGTCTGGGCATTATCGTGATTAAAGAGAAAAAAATCGCCGGTTTGTCTTATGGCAGACAGTTTTGCCTTCACCGGACAGGTATTCCCTCACAGGATCAAATCTGGATTGAATATAACGATTTTCTGATGGACAAGGCGCTGGCCAATACCGTTCGTCCGTTAATGACAGCCTGTGTGATGTCGCAAATGAACGGGACAGATGTCTTTGAGATTGGCGCCAGTCGGGACGTGGATTTTGTCAGTAACGGGCCACAGTCTGTGGCGGGGCATTGTGGTAACGAAAGGGCTGACAATCAGGCCGTCTTATCCGGGCTGGCACTTGCAGAAAAAGAGGTAGTGTGGGAGTCGGTCGGCTTTGCGCTGGATTTTGGCCCGCTGAAGGACAAGAATCAGACGCTCGATAGCTTCTTGTCGCGAAATGCCAGATATCAGATAAAGCGCAGCCTGAATAAGTACAATGCGCTGGGCGAAGTGAAAATCACCACGGCTTCTTCTGTCACTCAGGGACTCGAGCTTTTCAATCATGCGGCGGACTATCACCTCAGTCGTTGGGGCAGCAAATCAGAACAAAGTGGTTTTGCTAATCCCGGTTTTCTGCATTTTCACCATGAGCTGATTCGTCGCGGACTGCCTCAGGGGCGGATTGCCATTCACCACCTGCAGGCCGGGGAAGACGATCTGGGGGTGATTTATAATTTTCACCATGCCAACTGGGTGCTGTTCTATTTAAGTGCGCTGAATTATGGCTCGGGCGATAATCACCTGAAACCCGGTCTGGTTGCGCACTATCTGCTGATCCAGGAAGCCTGGGAAAAAGGGGCGCTGGGATACGATTTTATGGGTGGGATTGCCCGCTATAAAAAAACCTTCGCCAACCGTGAATGCCGGTTGGCGATCAGTCAGTTCCGCTATCCGCATTTTACCTATTCAGTGAAGAAAGCTATTCGTGCTTTGAAGCGTCATGCCCTGAAACGTCGGGTGTTGTCCGAAAGCAGTTCTGACTGTCCTTAAAGGCACCGGCAAAGGTGTCTTGCGCCTTGATCGGGTTACCACAAAAGTCCGAGACACTGCTCCCTTTCGCCGTCACGGGATACTCAGTGGCACTGCGGGTTAATTTGGCTTTGATAGCATCGTCTTTGGGTGAAAAATTACCTATTGCTGGCGAGGTAAACCAATCGTCCAGTTTTTGTTTTTCGGTCAGATAGTCAGGGGAAAGAATCAGATTGTGGGAGGCTGACGCTTTACCCTGATCGCGTTCCCGTATTTTGCCGCTCACAATGTTGTTAATCAGCTCGGCGCTGGATTGCGCAAACCGGACGTCGATGCCGGAAGTGTGATAGAGAATGTTGTTGTTGACCAGTGCATTACTGGATTTATTAATGTACAGGCCCACATCATTGCAGTGCAGGACGATATTGTTACGCACTGTATGGCTATCTCCTTCGAAAGCAATCTGACCCCGCCGGTTTTCCTGCTCCATGCCGCCGCCACCTAATGACAGGCCAATCTGATAACCATCATATTTCCGGCTGGTGCTGTTACAGATCACCAGATTGTTTTCTATGACCCCTTGCTCGTTGCCGCCTTTCATGAACGCGCCATAGCTGACCTGATTGCCGCCGGATTTGATGAAATCACGAATGATGTTGCGATCGATACTCCAGGCATTGCCATGGTCCAGGTTGATGGGCGTGACAGATCTCGAGGTGTCTCTTGGCTGAGTATTGTAAAAGTGATTGCGACGAATGGTGCCGTTATCCGGAAACTTGTCCGCCATCCGGTTGACCTTGATGGCGGCGTTGAAATCGATGAAGACATTGTTCTGAACCAGGCTGTGATCGGCATCGCCAACAATGTGCAGTGCGTGATCGCAATCGGAAGGGGTTGGACAAACACCTTTAAAGGTCAGCCCTGATACCGTCCAGTAGGGCTGATTAATCACTATGCCTTCCAGTCCGTCGAGCTGCAGCAGAACGGTGCCCGGCTCTTCTGCCCGCAAGACCACAGGACGCGATGCAGAGGGCGTAACCTGGCTGATATTAAGGCGCTTGCTGCTGAAAAAGTAGGTGCCTTTTTTCACGACTATGTCCTGGCCGGGTAACACCTCTTCCAGTGCTTTTTCAAAGCTTTGTTCATCGGATACCCAAAGAGTACCGAGCGAAGCGGGCTTGATCGCTTCTGGCTGAGGGCCTGCTGATGACCAGTCAGGCCCGACTGATGGCCAGTATCTTGTATCAAATTCGCGCCAGAAATAGGAAGGACTGGCGAGGTTGCTGGCCACACTGGCAACGGCCTGATTGACAGGTGTCAGGATCGGAAACTCTTGTTCAATGTGGCTGACTGACTGGCGCAAAGCGGCGGGCAGAGTCTGATTTTGTTCGCTCCAGTGTTTAACCAGATACACACCGGCAACAAGGATGATCACGTGAGCGAGAACACCGATTGTCGCGAGATATGTTTTTATTCCTTTCGAAATCATCAGTCAGCTCCCGGCTAATATCTGCTTTAAAAGTGTGATTAACGTCAAACAATATTCAAGATCGAGTATAGGTAAGAATGTTGACATCGGGTGAAGCAAGTACCACAAATCCGCCATAGTTAGTCGGTATTACCAGACTGAATGTGGGTGCCGTTTTGGCTTCAGCCCTGAGATCAGGGAAGCAGAAAAGCAGAAAAACCGGAAATAGAAGCAGTTAGCCAGATTGCCTGAAGTGACACTCAGATAGCCTTTTTTAAATTATTCAGGCGGCGGGTAAGACAATTTTATGATCTGGCATGGTGGCTCTGTGCTTCATGTGCCATTTTTAACAGAGGTATCCCAAGTCACTCAGGCTGCAAGTTACTCAGGTTGCAAGATACTGAGGTTGCAAGATACTGAGGCTGATTGTAACGAGCCCCCGGAGGCTGTCTGGGGAAACACCGTTAGCTGAACCCCTAATTATCAGCGTACTGCATTAGCGTAATGCCGCTTTCGTGCAAAGTGTTTGGTGAGTTCAGAAAGGGTGTCGTTGCAGGCTGGCATTGCAGCGAATCAGGAGAAAATATGGACGTTAAACTACTGGTAGTGATCCATGCTGAGGAAGAATTTGACTGGGATCAGGGATTTAATAGTCGCAATACTGCCGTTACACACCATCATGCCCTGATCCCTTTTATGGGGGAACTGATTGAGACTGGCGCTAAGATCACTCTGGCCATGGACTATCCGTTTGTGGAAAGTGCCGGCGGCAGGGAAGTGATAGCCCACTATCAACAAAACGCGGCGCAGTGTGTTGAATTTGCCGCGCATTTACACCCCTGGGTGAATCCGCCCGATATCACTCATGGTCAGTCTGTGACCGATTTTGAATCTTATCCCTGTAATCTGGCGCCGGATCTTGAGTATGAAAAAATAAGCAGGCTGACAGACAAAATACACGCGGTGTCAGGGGTCTCTCCGGTTACGTATCTGGCGGGACGATACGGTTTTGGCCCTGTTACCAGCGAGCATTTACGCGCATTAGGTTATCAGGTTGATCTCAGTATCAGTGCTTACTGTGATTTCAGCCATCAGCAAGGGCCTGACTTCAGTGAATATACCAATGCGCCTTTTGTTGACAATGCGGTTCAGCATATACCGCATACCAGCTCTTGGTTATCCGTTTCCAAGCGGATAGAAAAGAAAGCCAATCTGTGTCCGGCCTGGTGCCGTACCATCAATAGCAAGCGTTTTACCCGTTTCATCGCAAAGGCTTTTCGTCTGAGCAGGCACCGCCTGTCGCCGGAAGGCAATGATCTCTCCCAGCTTCAGGCCATCACGCAAGCTCAGATGGCAATAGGGCAAGACGTGTTTGTACTGTCTTTTCACTCGCCCAGTCTGGTGGCAGGAATGACTCCCTATGTACCTACGTCTAAAGACTGCGAACGGCTGAAATACACGACACATAGGTATATCGAGTGGTTCCAGCGGGAGCTGAACGGAGAAGTTGTCCTGGCGAAAGACATGGCATTGAGCCAGGGATAAAGGCAGAGACCTATGGCGGATCAGTATTCCCAGGCGATATTTTCAGGTGCTAAGTGGTCGATGATCACTATTTGGTATAACCGCTGTATCGGGCTGGTCAGCACCTTAGTGCTTGTGCGTTTACTGTCGCCGGAAGATTATGGCATCGCCGGGTTCACTATGTTTTTTGTGTATTTTTTCATTGCGCTATCGACGGTGGGGACCAAAAGATATGTGCTGATGGAAGATATGACTGATGAAAATAAATTGCACAGTATTTGGTCTTTGAATCTGCTGTTTCGTATCGTGTCTGCGTTTTTTTTATTTCTGTCGGCAGACTGGGTGGCGGTTTACACCAATGAACCAGAGATAGCTGTGGTCATTCGTGTTGTCAGCGTTATTCCCGTTATTCTTGCTTTTCATAATGTCGGCATGGATCTGTTCGAAAAAAACTTCAACTTTAAAATGGAAACCATGATGCTGATGGTAGCGAAAACACTCGGCAGTATGTGTACCATAGCGGTTGCGTTAATTATCGGTAATTACTGGGCTTTAATTGCCGGTGTTATATTGATGGCCGTGATTGAAGTGATCACCAGCTATATTCTTTGTCCTTTTCGGCCCCGCTGGTGCACACAGTACTGGAAAGAGCAGTGGGTTATCTCTAAATGGCTGTATCTGGTTTCTGTGTCTGGTTATATGCGATCCAGAGTAGATATGTTGCTTTTGGGTAATATTCTTAACAGCCGCAACGTCGGTTTTTATAATATGGGGCAGGAATTTTCCTGGCTGCCTTTTACTGACTTTCTGGCACCGATGAATCACGGAGCATTTTCCGTTTTTTCAAAACTGAAAGATCAAGACAGCTTACTGAAAGAAAGATTGTATTCACAAATGGCATTGTTAATGTTTCTTGCTATGCCAGTGTCTTTTGGCGTATGCGCCATCGCGGAAGATTTTGTCTATGTGGTTCTCGGAGAAAAATGGATTGATGTTATTCCAGTCATGCAGAATTTGTCATTTTTAATGATTGTGATGACTATGTATATGTTAATACAAACGGTATTGATCTTAAAATCCAGGATGCCGCTGTTATTTAAGTGCGATTGTCTGGCAATCCTGTTAGTGATTGGCAGTTTTTATGGTAGCGGCTACGACGATCCTGACAGCCTGTCTTTTGTTCGATTACTGGTTGGCGGTATATTTCTGGTGTGCGTGACAATTGTATTCTTGTTTGTGATCAGGTTGCAGGCCAGCCGTTTATTGCCCGCTATTTTGGTGCCATTTTTTGTTTCAGTATTGATGTATTTCAGCGTGATGGCTGTGGTGTCTGAAATAGACAGTCATTTCTGGGGGTTACTCCTGGGTATAGTAACAGGTGTATTGGTGTATTCGGTTGCTATGCTGGTATTGTTGCCGGTTTCAATCAGAGTGATTCCTGAATATCGGAGTATACAAACTAAAATAGGAAAAATAATCCGAACGCCTATGTTTGATTAACGTCATTAACGGCAGAAGATCTTATGGATTTTCACTGTAGTGATTGAGGTTTACTTAATCGATTGCATAACAATGCTGCTGCAACTGTGAAGATCTGTTCGGGTCGCTGATGACAAATTATTCATAGTCAAAATTTTGTTGGTTCCTTAATCAGGATCTATAGTGAAAGGAGTGGTTAAAAAAGTCACAATATCGGTTAAATACGCCAGCTGGAAGCCCAGATAATCTGAGCCTTTCACATGCTCAGATAAGGAGTTGAACAGTGGAATCAATCCTTTTCTCGATGGGTCTGTTTGTCTTGGTGTATCTTTGTGTGCGTTCAATAAGGCAGGACAAAGAATACAAAGAATACAAAGCAAAACAGCAAAATAATTCTAAACATCGACGTTAGGGAGCTGGAAAATGAGAGATGTCGTCTTAATCAGCGTTTTCCTGATCCTGGCTTGTTTTGCTCTGAGACGCTCTTACATCGCGGTGTCGCTCTGGCTGTGGTCGGGTTTATTTGTACCGGCCTATTGGGTTTACGGGTTTGCCAAGCCGATCAGTTACAACACTGTGTTTGCCCTGCTGACGCTGATAACTTACCTTTTTGCCAGGAAGAAGCCCGCGGTTATTTTTGACGGGGTTGTCTTCATTGCTGTTTTGTTCTGGCTCCATACTGGTTTAACCACCTACAACACCATTATTTTTCCTGAACTGGTTTGGCCGGAATGGGAGAAATTCTCCAAGATTTTCCTGTTGTTCATCATGATTGCATTAATCATCCGGCAAAAGCATGAGTTCGACATGCTGCTGTGGGGGATATTGATGTCAGTGGGTTTCTTTGGTGCCGTGGAAGGGCTGAAGTTCCTGGCCAGCTTGGGCGGACATAAAATTCAGGGGCCAACCGGTCATTTGATCTCAGACAATAACCACCTTGCCGCTGCTTTATGCATGGTGATTCCTTTATGCATCTATCAGTTGAAGTCCGTTCAGGAAAAGTGGATCCGTTTAGGGCTGATAGTTATGTTAGTGCTGTGTGTATTGTCTGTGCTGGGCACTTATTCCAGGGGAGGGGTGCTTGCTCTGGCTGTGATTGGCTGTTACTTCTGGTTCAGAAGCAACAAAAAAGTTCTGACATTATTTGGCGTGGCAATTATCGTTTCAGTTTCTGTCTTGCTGTTACCGGATAAGTGGTATGACAGGATGGAAACGATTGAAACGGCGACTCAGGATTCTTCTTTCACTAACCGTCTGACTTCGTGGAAAATCCACACTTTGATGGCGCTGGAACGGCCGGTACTGGGAGCCGGATTTAAAGCTACCTATTTTCAGCCGGTGTGGGACAGACTCGCACTGGATATTTATAAAATAGATATTATTGAAACGCCGCCCCCGGGAGAAGAAAGCTGGGCCGCCCACAGTATTTATTTTCAGGTTTTGGGTGATCACGGTTTTGTCGGGTTCACCCTGTTCATGCTGGTTATTCTGCTGCTGTTTCTGAAAATGCGCTGGGTTATTGTGACGCTGGGGCGAGCGCCATGGAATGAGACTCACCATTGGCAGGTTGATCTGGCGCGCATGATGCAAGTGTCTTTACTGGGCTATTGCTCGGCAGGGGCCGCGCTCTCGCTGGCGTATCTTGAGCTTTTCTGGGTATTAGCCGCAGCAATGGCGGCCTTAAGTATGCAGGTGAGAGTGATGGTCAGCCAGCAAGCGCGAAGAAAACCGGTTTCTCAGTTACAGGGCATGTCCTCCACTTAATGCTCTGAATATCCGACCAATGAGTTGCGTTACCTGTGGTGTTATCCCGGCACCACTCAGGGTTTGACAATCAACGACTCAAAAATACTGACGATTTTTCGTGCATTGTCCGGCCAGGTCAGTTGCTGCCTGGCAATGCTGGCCGCCGCATTGTCACTTAACTGCTGGCGCAGTGCTTCGTCGGACAACAAACGTTTAATCTGCTCCAGCATATCGGCTAAATGGCCTGCTTTGAACAGCAGGGCATTGTCGCCATCTGTCAGCAGCTCTTTAATGTTGTCGCTATCGGGCGCGACAATGGCTTTACCGCACGCCAGGTATTCGATCAGCTTGAGCGGTGAACACCAGGGGGTGACGGCCGGCTGCAGGGCAATGTCTATCTGAGAGAGCCAGCCAGGTATATGTTGGCGATCAATTAATCCTGTGATGTGAATCTGGTGCTCGGCCTTGAGATCGCGTGCCTGTTTTTTGAGCGTATCCAGAACCGGGCCGTCACCGACGATCAGGAATTTCACTTCCGGATCGTCAAGGTTTCGCTGCCGGTTAAAATCAACGATCAGTGACAAAACGTGCTCTAATTGATGCCATTCGCGACAGAAGCCGACAAAACCAACCACCAGGCTACCCGAAAACTCAGGTCGTTTTTCCTTGTCGTTAGCAGGGTGAAACAAGCGGCTGTCTATCCCATTGGGAATAACACTGATTGCCTGTTCAGCTACGCCTGCTCGCTGAACATAGCCGGCCAGTACATGACTGACCGGCAGGGTATGATCGGCATTGCGCCATGTGAACAGTTCTGACCAGCGGGCCAGCCAGGTGAGCGATAATCCGCCGTAGGCATTGCGCTCATCGAACAACGGGGCGTTGATCTCTAATACCAGTGGCACATTGAACAATTGTTTCGCCAGGATCCCGGAGGGAAGAAACAGGTTGTAGCGCTCATAGATGGCATCCGGTTTTTCCCGGTACAAAGTGATGCACAGCTTAGCGAAATCATAAGCACTGTAGCCAAATTCCAGCATTTCGCAGCAGAAGCGGGGCAGCATCTGGCGCACTTTGCTGACCCAGCCGCCGTCAGCGCCAAACTCGGCCTGATCGGACACAGCCGGTGCGACCACCACCACTTCGTGGCCTTGCTGGCGAAGAGCACTGATGATGGCATCAATATGAACATACTGACCATCTTTGGAGGCGACCCTGTGGTGATAGAGAATTTTCATGATGCGTCCTTGATCAAACGGTTAAACAACTGATACTGACCTTCAGAGGTGGCAGACCAGTCGAATTGCTCGGCGTAATGACGAGTGTCTGCACGGGAAAAGGGTTTTTTCAGCAACTGGCGGATACCCTCGGCGATGGCAGTGACATTGCGCTCAACCAATGTGCCTGCCTGGGGCTTGCGGACGACCTCTGGTGTTCCCCAGATATTGGTGGCCACAACGGGTGTGCCGCAAGCCATGGCTTCCAGCAGCACATTTGCCCAGCCTTCTCTGTCAGAAGCCAGCGCCAGTAAGTCAGCTGCGCCATAATAGGCGGATAATTCTTCCTGACTGAGCTTGCCCAGAAAGCGTACCCGCTGGGCAACACCGTGCTGTTTGGCCAGTGCGGACAGTGCTTTTGCTTTGGGGCCGGTGCCGGCAATCAATAACAGGGCATCCGGAATGTGACGCAGAGCCTCAATGACCAAATGGTGACCTTTGCGCTCTATAAGCAGGCCGACGGATAAGATAATGGGTACATTGACCGGCAGGTTAAGGGCCTGTCTGAGTGCGGGTTGCTGGCTTTCATCGCTGAAACTGAACAGCTCCAAATCCACCCCGTTTCTCAGTGTGCTGACTTTATCCGGTACTGCGCCTAATTCGATCATGCTTTGCCGCAGTGCCTCACACACCGCAAGGTTATGGTTGCTGACCGATAGGACCTGCTGAATGCGTTTTCGGGCTTTGGGATAGGCGGGGATCAGATTGATGTCTGTCCCTCTTGCCGTCATGGTAAACGGTTTGTTTAAGGTGCTGGCGACCGAAGCAATGGCCACCCCGTCGGGGTAAAAATAGTGGCCATCAATCAGATCAAAGTCGAACCCTTGCTGCATTAAGCGGGTAATCTGCTTGTGCAGGGAACGGGCCAGCGTCGACGGGGTCAGTGACATTCCCAGTTTAGGGATAACCAGATATCTCGGATGATAAATGCGGATGCCATAGCGGCTCTCAGTAAAGGGGACAGACGCATAGTCGCTGTATTGTCCAAACACAGGGTGACTGAACGGGAACCAGGGCACAGGCGCTATCACAGTAATGTCTGTCTGCGGGTAATGTTTTTTTAACTGGCGCAGCCGGGTTTCAACAAAAATGCCGTGCCTGGGATTGCTCGCGTTCGGGTAGAGCGTTGAAATGGTGAGAATTTTCACTATGCCTGCCTCTCCATAAACTGGGCGAACATCAGTAAACTCCAGAGCACGACACCATGATCGCGCTGGCCGCTTTCGTGCTCAGCCACAAGGTTTCGCAGCTGATGCGGATTAAAATAGCCACAGTCCAGCATGGTGGGGGACAAGATCTGCGTATGCAGCATCGGCCGGAGCTGGGTACGAAACCAGTGGGCCAGCGGCATGCTGAACCCCATTTTAGGGCGATATAAAATATCTCTGGGCAGATAAGGTTCCAGGGCTTTTTTAAAGCAGAATTTGCCTTCCTGTCTGCGGATCAAATCCTGACTCGGAATTTGAAATGCCCATTCCAGCAGTTGGTGATCGAGCAGGGGGGCACGTACTTCAAGCGAATTGGCCATGCTGGCGCGATCCACCTTGGTCAGAATATCGCCGGGCAGCCAGGTTTTCAGATCGAGGTACTGGATCAATTTCAGCGGATCGTCGGTAGGCGCATTGAGGGCATGCCGGCGAAGAATCTCACTCCCTGTATAGCCATTGAGCTGATGACGATACGCCGGACTGAGCAGCCGCTGCCTGTCAGCGAACCTGAGTTTTGAGATCGTATTGGCATACGCATCGACACTGTTCATCGCCAGCGACTGGAAGGTCGTTTTGGCCCTGAAGCGCTGTGGCGCCCAGTCGGCTTTGGGGTATATCTGACCCAACATGCCAAACACCGGTTCACGAATGGAAGAGGGTATCATCCCCCTGACTTTCTGCTCGGCCAGATGAAAGCGGTAGCGACGGTAGCCGGCAAAGATTTCGTCTCCGCCGTCGCCGGACAAAGCCACTTTGACCTGCTGTCGGGCCAGCTGGCATACCAGGTAGGTCGGCAGTGCTGAATCGTCTGCAAACGGTTCATCATACAGCCGCCCCAGCACTTCCACTAAGCTGACATCGTCTGCGTTGATCTGGCGATCATGATGCCGGGTTTGATACTGCTCAGCAATACTGCGGGCATAGCGGGTTTCATCGAACTGAGCCTGATCAAACCCTATGGCGCAGGTGTTGACAGAATTGGATTGCAGGCCCGACATCAGGGCTACGATAGCACTGGAATCCACCCCGCCTGACAAGAAGGCCCCGAGGGGCACATCTGACACCATGCGGATTCTGACAGCGTCCAGCAGTTTATCGACCAGTGCCTCCTGCGTATCGTGCCAGCTGAGTACTGTTGCTGGTGCACTGAGATCCCAGTAGGCGCTGGCCGTAATAGCGGCACCCGGTGTCAGCTGCAGGTAATGCCCGGCAGGGAGCTTGAATATGTGCTTATAAGCGGTGAACGGGTCAGGAATATAGCCGAACATCAGGTATTCTTCGGCCATTTCGTCGCGCAGGGTGCGGGATACATCAGGATGTGCAAGCAATACTTTCAGCTCGGAGGCAAAAACCAGTTGCCCTTTGGCTGTCTGGCTGTAAAAAAGCGGTTTTTTGCCCAGCCTGTCCCGGGCAAGAAAGAGGGTCGAGCTGTTTTTATCCCAAATAGCGAAGGCAAACATGCCACGAAAATGGCTGACGCAGTCTTTTCCCCATTGCTCCCAGGCATGGACTATCACCTCGGTATCACTGACGGTACGAAATTGATGGCCCAGATTTTTCAGCTCTTTGATCAGGGCTTTGAAATTGTAAATCTCGCCATTAAAGACAACCGCGACCGTACTATCTTCGTTAAACAGCGGCTGATGCCCGCCGGACAGGTCGATAATCGACAGACGGCGATGGGCCAGCCCGACAAGATCATCGACGAAATAACCTTCATCATCCGGGCCTCGATGGTGCTGTATCCTGTTGATGTGCTGCAACAGACGAATGTCAATAATACCTGAATGCTGCACGTTGAAAATACCCGCAATACCGCACATAACCCTCTCCCTGATGTGGTTTGATCACCGCTGGTGGCTGTTTTTTAAGATCACGCTGTGCTTGTTTGTGCCGACATCGATAATGTCTTTTATCTGGTTATCAGTCAGCTCAGTGCTGGCGATTGCAAAGACATCAGAGACGCCTTGCTGTCCGGCCAGGCGATAAGATGCTTTCATCAACTTGATAGCCAGCGGATTACTGCTGCAAAACGCATTCACACAGTACCAATAGATCACCCGCATGCTGCTTCCCTTCGCATTGGATACAGTCATCGACTTGGCATGAATACCGGCGGGTAACGTCACTGACTGGCTATTGTCGACCGACCAGATGTCTTTATTGAACAGCTGATTGCTACTGCTGATTAGCTCGCCGTCACGCTGCCAGATGTTATAGCGGGCGGTATAGAGCTCGGCTTTTCCGTCCGCAGCGCTCTGGCGCTGGCTACGTTCGGCGTGAGGAAAAGAGATCCCCCATTCGGTCAGCATGGCAGGCTGTGGATTCATGGCGTCAGTTTGTTGGCTGGACAGCAGGGGCTGGCCCTGGTCAAGCTGCTGCTTCCACAAGGCGGTCGCAATAAAAATCAGGGCAACCATGCCAAGTGCCCCCCATGTTTGGCGAGCTGATAGCGCAGACGTTTGCTGCGGCGGTTTGACATATGGGGCTTGTTGATCGGAAAACAGACTGGCGGTAAAAAAGATCACCAGAATGACAACACTGAAAAACAGCCAGCCATAAACCAGATGATCCGCCCCGGCGGCATATTCCATGTTGCTGAAATAGCCAATCATCACAATGCCATAAGCCCGGATGCCGTTGGCAATGATCGGGAAGATAAACGAAAAGGCCACAAAGAGCGTGCGCTTGTGGACTTTGGTGAACTGTAAGTAGGCGAATAACGTGCCTAATGCCACGCTGGACATCAGAAAACGGATGCCTGAGCAGGCTTCTGCCACGTAAAACCGGCCATTGGGAATGGTCAGGTATAAGCCCTCCCGGTAGACAGGGATATTGCTGATATTGAGCAGCCAGACAGAAAGATCGGCGGTGATGATCTGCAGTTGGGGAATCAGGCTTTCACCAAAGGGGACAGCAAAGAGTAAATACAGCAAAGGGAACCAAAACCGGCGAATGATGGCGGTGCCTAATACCGCCCACAGCAATAACTGAAGACTCACAATGGCGGCAATATGTTCAAATAACCCGATACTTGCCGCCCGGCCCAACAGCCACAGGAAGCACGATACGGCAAGCAATGCTGCCGCCAGCCAGCTGACAGACGGGCGCAATGGCGTAATGGCTTTGCGCTCTCGCCATACCAGCCAGAGACAGATTGGCACAACCAGAAAGCAATGCTCATAGGTTTTCGAATGGGCCCAGACATTCACCATATTGCTCAGTGACGGCCAGAACAGCCATAACCAGCCGATAACAGGGAGTGCCAGGCGAAACCCGATCCGGTCAGACATGTTTAGCCTCAAGATACGTCAGTACTGGTGATAGCTTGGCATCCCAGCTGAAATTGTCTTCAATCCACTGTCTTGACAGTGTGGCTGCACGAACAGGGCGGGCTAATTGTTCGCATACCCAGTGAGTGACATCCTGCGGATCTTCTGCCACATACAGTGTCTGTCCTATTACGTTGTCCCCTGGTACTTTGTCCTTGGCAGGATAATTGCCCGGGTAGTGCTCAAGCCCTTCCATACCCTGGGGTGTGGTAAGAACCGGTTTTTCCATCGCCATCGCTTCCAGTATTTTGTTCTGGATACCGCGTGCGATTTGCATAGGCGCGATGGCGGCTTTGGCATGAAACAGATACGGACGCACATCGTCAACCCGACCGGTGACAACTATGCCGGGCAGCCGGCTCAGCGCCCTGACGCTGGCCGAAGGCGATGAACCGACGATGTAAAACTTACTGTAAGGGTGTTCTTTAAGCACCTTCGGCCAGACTTTGCGGGCAAACCAGGTCACGGCATCCACATTGGCCCAGTAGTCCATGGCGCCGGTAAAAACCACATAGTTATCGTGCTGCAGCGGATGTTCGGTCACAGGGCTGAAATCGGCCTGCGGAGAGAAATAGCGGCTGTCTATGCCGTTTTCCAGCGTATGAATTTTAGTTTGTAATGCGGGTTCAACCATGGCCGCAAACGACTGCCGCTCTGTTTCAGTGACAAAACAACTGACATCAAAATCGGCACAGATCGCTTTTTCAAACTTTGCGAGTGTCCGGTACTCACGCTGGTACAGATAGCTGGCAACGCCTTGTTTTTTTTGTGCATACTGACGCCATTTTTCTGAATCTACATCCACGAAATGCATGACTTTGTGCAGCGAAGGACGCGCATTGAGCAGGTACTGAGCCATACTGCTGGAGAACACCAGGGCACGCTCAATGGGATGCTGATTCAGGGTGCGATTCACCCAGTCGGTCATTGCCGGATGAGAGTAATAGGGCAGCGTAATAGGCTGCCCTTTATACAGCGCCTGCAAGCCTTTGAGGCGGGCCAACGCCGGATGAAGCGTAATGAAACACACATCCTGGCACAGCGCTTCAACCTTATGGCGATACTGTTGATCATGCCTATCGTCGATAAAACAGCCCAGATAGACATCAAAGTGCTGACTGAGAAATTTCAGTAAATGATAACTGGCAATTTTATCGCCTTTGTTGGGCGGATATGGAATTCGGTGACAAAGGTATAGCACTGCTGGTTTCATTGTCCTGCTCCATTGTCGCTTAGCCAAGGTACTTCGAGATACGCGGTCCGATAAGCTTGCTGATGCCAACAGGCATGTTTTGCCAGGCCTTGATGAAATAACGATATTTCGGGTTATTGGGCGACAGATTGGGTGGCCGCTTTGCTTTCACCAGCGCGATACGGTAGTGCAGCGGCTGCTCTTCCATGCCCCAGTGCTTTTTATAGTGGTAGGCGCCTGAATCAATTTTACTTCTGCCAAAGTCAAACACTTCAGCCCCTTTCGATCGGGCAAGCAGCATCAGCTGGTAGTACATGAAATCATTACTTTTTAATTCCCTGGCAGCTTGCGTGCCGCCACCGTAGTAGGGAAGCACCTGGTTTTTATAGTAAAAACTCAGCACCCCGGAAACAGGCAGCCCGGCTGCATCACGGATCACCAGTGTGTGACAGCGCCGTCCGAAGGTGTGCTTGAGCTTTTGAAACAGGGCGGGATGAAACACAGGCGTACCGAGGTTTCTGACACTTTCCGCGTAGAGATCAAAACACAGTTCCGGGTTATCTTGGTCGTCCCAGCTCAGTTTGTTGTTTATCGCATGGCGGATCACAGCCCTTTGTTTGCGCTTGATGCCAGAGAGAACGTCCTCCGGGTTGTCGGCCAGCGTGTTCCTGAACGTGGCATGATGGCAATGGTGAAACCAGGGTCTGTCACAAGGTTTTGCTTCGCGATCCCGCAGCTCAATATAATCAACTTCAAGCGAGCAACCCAGCTCGAAGGCCGCCGTTTCTAACTGGTATCTGATATTTTCATCATCAGATAATACGCCGCCATAGACACAGAAAGGGGTCGAAATCAGCGCATGACCAAACAGGGCACTTTTCTGCTCGAATAATGGCAGCACGCCAACCAGCTTTTCGTGTTGCTGTGCCAGCAAATAGTGCGGCTGGTGACCGAACACCTCTTTGATGACATCCAGCCAGCCGGTTAGATGAAAAAAGCTGCCGTCCTGGTGCGCATCAACGTAGTGGTCCCAGGCTATGCAGTCGTTCCGGTTCAGCTTGCGGATCGTCAATTCCTGTTTCATCGTCATGTCCATTCAGTTGATAGGCCTGGCTGACAGTGCTCCACTGAAAATCCTGCAGCAAATGGTGAAGCCGTGTTGTCATCTGTTCAAGGTTGAGATAATGCCGGAAGCGCGATTTGAATGATGCCTGAGTCATTCGGGGCTGCTGCGCATCAATTTCCCAGGGGTGAAAATAAAAACAGAACGGTTGCTGGTATTGCTCAGTAAAACGCCGGATCAGGTGTTTGCTGATAGCATAAGGATACAGCCGGAAATAACCGCCCCCGCCAATTGGCAGGTTGGTGCCGAATGCCTGATAGGTTGGAATCGGTATTTCAACCAAACCTTCATTTCGCTGATGAAGAAAGCGAGGCCAGTCAGGGTTGCCATAATGATCGTGCCTGACAGGGTATGTGCTGCTGCTGAAAGTAAAACCAAGACGATGAAGAATATCGAATGCCCACAGATTAGTGTCGTCAATGGAAAAGCTGGGCGCCCGGTAACCATTGATATATTTACCAGAGAGGTCTTCTATCAAAAACTTACTGCGGCTGACATCCTGAAAAAATTCCTTCTCAGTTTGCTGGTTGGCTTTTACATGATGATAACCATGGCATGCCAGCTCATGACCTTGATCTGAAATGGCTTTTATCAGGGAAGGGCAAGCGTCAGCCACCCAGCCGAGGATAAAAAAGGTCGCTTTAACATCATGTTCAGCGAAAATATCCATTATTTTTCTGGTGTTGTAGTCCACGCGCAATGGATAAGATTTCCCCCATTGCTCTCGCTTAATAATGGATGAAAAGGCAGAAACATGGAAATAATCTTCGACATCAACAGTCATTGCATTGACGATTGAACGGCGAACGGGAGAGTGAATATCTTTCATGTCATCGCCCCTTACCAAACAGTACGATTTCAGAGGTTCTGATCAGTATTAATATATCGAGTATTACGCTTTTATGTTTGATGTAATAGAGATCGAACTTGAGCTTTTCAATAGTATCTTCGATATTATCACCATAGGGGTATTTTAACTGAGCCCAGCCCGTTAAACCGGGTTTTACATATAAGCGGTGATTATAATAGGGAATCTGCTGTTCAAATTGGCTGGAAAAACTAGGACGCTCAGGACGAGGGCCAACAAAGTTCATATCGCCTTTAACAATGTTGATCAACTGAGGAAGCTCATCCAGCCGGTATTTCCTGATCACATTGCCGACTCGCGTGATGCGGGGATCGCGACGGCTGGCCATTTGTTCACCTTGCGACTCGGCGTCAATTTTCATGCTGCGAAATTTGTAGATTGAGAAACGCTTCCCCTTCAGCCCGACTCGCTCCTGAGAATAAAGTACCGGGGCGCGGAAACCGTCTTCCCATTTGATCATCACAACGATGGCGATCAGTATGGGCCAGGTGATCAGTAACAGCAGCGTGGCAATGGCACAATTAAACAGCCAGTACAGGCTTCGCCCAATCTTGTTGCCGGTCGCATGAGGGTTGAAGATCACCCAGGACGGATGAATATGGCTGACGGCGACTTGCCCGGTTTCCCGCTCAATGAAGTCAATGATATCGATGACTTGCACCCCTTCCATTTTGCAGTGGAAAAGACTGTCGGTGGGCAGGTTACCCCGGCGTTCATCAGCAGCAATGATGATTTCTTTGATATGGTTGGATTGCACGAAGGCTTCCAGCGAGCCTGAAATGTCGAGAACGGGTGTCACGTTTGAATTCTCGCGATTATCACCAGGCATAGGCACATAACCAGTCAGCTCAACATGGACCCGGTCGGATTGCCGTCTCATGCAACGATTGATCAGGCTGGCCCGTTCGCCTGCACCCAGAATGAGCACTTTAAGCCTGCCAAGCATTTGGTAGCGTGAACGGATGGCGATAAAGCGTACGATCATCAAGCCCACCAGCGCGCCGCCATACATCCACTCACGGCTAAAACCGGCAGGAAAAGGCAGGGGAGTGATCAGGTACAGGCTGGTGGACAGCATGTACGCCAAACTAATGGCAACCAATATTCTGACTGTGATGCCGCTATATGATTCTCTGAGTTTTTCATTGTAAAGCCCGACAGCTAGCAGAGCCAGTTGAATGGGAAGTGTATAATAAATGAGATTAAGTACATTTATTATGATGCCCGGCTGCGATAAATACTCCGGATTGAAATAAAAAAGAAATAGTTGAGTCCCTGCAAAAGTGCCCGAAAGCATTAATATATCTGCAAAAATAAGCACAGCGTTGCTTAAATTTAAATCGTGAAATCTTGAGTAAGCCATAATCACCCTTGTCCCAGGTGTAAATAAATAAAGTGCCCCTTCCTGTATTGAGTATCGGCAAGCATAAAAAATCTGCAAAATAAAAAAATCATATATAGTTAAATTAGTTCAATGACGTTTTTGCCTGCTGTAATTGCAACTTAGTTGGACGCTTCTGAACCTTGGAAAAGGTATGTGAGACACGGACTTATACGCAGGATGGATGCTGATATGACAAGAAGTGGTCACCTATTGAAGTTAACCTGTTTGACGGCAGCCGCCATGGTGCTAGTGACTGGCTGTACGTCAAATTCGTTGCCCTCTTTACCTAAGGCTACCCCTCAGCCTTCTTTGACAAAAAACATCAATCAATACAAGTACCTGATAGGCCCAGGAGATACCCTCAACATTTTTGTCTGGGGGAACCCTGAAATATCCGGTGCCTATATTGTCCGTCCGGACGGCATGTTAACAACATCTCTGGTGGACGATATTCCTGCATCGGGGCGTACGCCGACTGAGCTGGCTGGCAGTATTGAAGCCCGTTTGGCGGAATACGTCCGGGATCCCATTGTTAGTGTGATCGTACAAGGGTTTGTCGGGCCTTACAGCGAACAGGTGCGGGTGATTGGGGAAGCTCAACAACCTATGGCCATTAACTATCGGGAAAACATGACGTTACTCGATGTAATGGTGGCCGTTGGTGGATTAACGGATTTCGCAGACGGCAATGATGCTCGCTTGATCCGCGTGGTGAATGGCCAGCAAATGGCCTATGGGCTGAATCTGGGAAATCTGCTGCGTGATGGCGAGATTGGGGACAACGTCGACATACTGCCTGGTGACATCATTATTATTCCGGAAGCCTGGTTCTAATTGGAGGTTACATGCAGGAACAATTTCAGAACCTGATTGAGTATCTGCACAGTGTGTGGCTACGCCGCAAGTGGATCATCATAGCCACCTGGGTAATCTGCCCCCTTGGATGGGCCGTGGTCACAATCTGGCCAAACCAATACACAGTTGAAGCCAGAGTGTACGCGGACACACGGTCGATATTGCAACCTTTGCTGAAAGGCCTGGCTATTCCGAATGATTCGAATCAGGAATTGAGCCTGATGGTGAAAACCCTGCTGAGCCGGCAGAACCTGGAAACCATTGCCCGCTATACCGATGCAGATCTCAAAGCCACCACCAATGAGGAATATGAAGATATTCTGGCTGAATTGAAAGAAAACATAGAGATCAAGTCCGCTGGCAGAGAAAACCTGTTCAGTATCAGCTACAGCGGCACCGATCCGGTTTATGTCAAAAACGTCGTTCAGTCGGCATTGGATGTGTTTGTTGAAAACACCTTGGGTAAAAACCGGCAGGATACGGATAAAGCCAGCGAGTTCATTGCGCGTCAGCTATCCGATTATGAAAAGCGGCTGGCTGATGCAGAGTTAAAGCTGGCTGATTTCAAGCGCGAACATGCCGGTTACTTACCCAGTTCTGAAATGGGGTTCAGAGGCCAGCTGGATGCAGTGAATGGCGATATCGAGGACACTCAGCTTGAGCTGCAGGAAAGCCGGACGCAACTGGAAACGGCCAAACGTAAGCTGAACGAGGAAATGGCACTGGCAGCCAAAAATCAGGGTGCACAGCGCACTGAATACGATGACAGACTGGATGCCCTTCAGGTCAGGCTGGACAGCCTGTTATTCCGCTTTACCGACAAACATCCGGATGTGAAAGAAACCAAGCGTCAGATCGCTGAACTGGAACGGCAAAAGCGCGAATGGCTGGCGTTGTCGACCGATGATGGCAACAGTGATTTCAGAAGCACTGAGTTTTTTCAGAATCTGAAATTGCTGATCAGTCAGTTAGAGAACGAAGTCGCCTCGTTGCAGGTTCGCGAAAAAGCACAAACGGATAAAGCATTGTTCCTGGAAGACAAACTGGTGCGGATGCCAGATGTAGAGGCGCAACTCACAGGGTTAACCCGGAGTTACGACATCACCAAAAACAAATATGAAGAGTTGCTATCCCGTCGCGAATCCGCGCTGATATCCCAGAAAGTGGGCGCGGCCTCGGATGATATTACCTTCAGGGTTGTCGATCCGCCGCGAGCCCCACTGAAGCCATCCGGGCCAATCCGCCCATTGTTTTTAGTCCTGGTACTGATTGCAGGTTTGGGGGTGGGGGTTGCACTGGCTTTCCTGACCAGCCAGCTCTATCCGGTTGCCACCTCTGCCAACCAATTGTACCAACTGACAGGAATACCCGTGCTGGGCGGCGTTTCACCGACAGAGCAGTCCGGCCTTGCCGCTGTTGCACGTAAAGAAAAATGGCGTTTTGTCTGGGTGAGTACCGCACTTGTCGTGTGTTTCCTGGGTTTCATGGCGTTGAATGTCGTGACTTCAATTCATACGCTAATCATGCAGGAGATGGGTTGGATATGAGTATTATTCAAAAGGCGATGGAGAAAAAGTCGGCCAGTCTGAGCAAAAAAACGGTGAAGTCGTCATCAGACAATGACCTGCCTCCGAGCTCAGAGTTGCTGTCGGGTCAGTCACTGATTCAGGATTTAGTTCATGAAACCGACTCTGCCAACATTCAGAGCCTGAGCCTGAGCCAGAACATTGAACAGGATGCCTTTTTTAAACCCGTTCATCAGCCTGTGATGTCAGACGGATTTCCGCAAGCCTGGCGCCGGCCGGCAACCATAGAGATAGATAGCGAACGGCTCAGAGACTTAGGCATGGTTTCGCATACGGATAAACAGGTCAATTCAGGCATCACCAATGAGTTCAGGGCCATAAAACAGAAATTGTTCCACACGGCTTTCGGTAGCGGGGCTCAGTTCCAGCAAAGAGCCAATCTGTTGATGGTGACCAGTGCCTCGCCGCGGGAAGGCAAAACATTTACGGCAGTGAATCTGGCGCTCAGCATGGCATCCGAGAAAGACAAGACGGTGTTACTGGTTGATGCGAATGTACTGAAACCAGGGGTCAGTGACATGCTGGGCATACAGGCACAGGCCGGGCTGATTGATTTCTTGCAAGGGAACGTCACTCACTTGTCGGAGATTATTTACCCCACATCTATTCCCAATCTGCGCCTGATTCCTGCCGGTAAGCCTCACCATCTGAGCAATGAGTTACTGGCCAGTAACAAGATGGAAAAACTGATGAATGAACTGGCACATCGGTATCCGGATCGCATGGTGATATTTGATTGCCCGCCATTGCTTGGCATAGTCGAAACCATGACCTTGTCTAAGTTACTGGGACAGGCACTGGTGGTGGTGGAGCAGGACAGATCAAGGTTGGACGATGTAGAAGTCGCGGTGTCTCAACTGAATAAGGATATGGCAATCGGATTTGTAATGAACAAAGCCGTGCGCAATGTATTTGGTCAATACAGACATGGACATGAGTATGGCGCTACAGAGGATCAATCCTAGTTTATATTTGCTGGGAAGCCTTTCACTGTTAGGGCAACCCAGTCAGGCGGCGGATGTGAAGTTAACGCCATACGCAGCAACAGAATTAACCTTTACCGACAACGTAGACAGAACCGCCAGCGATACGCAAAGCAGTTTTATTACTGAGCTGGAAGCCGGTATCGAAGGCACCATAGAAGGTAACCGGGGATTAATCAGCCTGGATTACGCGCTGGGGTATCTGTATTACACCGAGGGCGAACAAAGCGATGAACTGTATCAGGATTTAGATTTTATTGCCTACAAAGGTCTGGGGCGCAGTGGGTTTCAGGTGGATGCCAGCGCGTCTATCGATAACATCGCCAGCGACATTGCAACCGATGCAAATGCCGATGTGATCAGCGGGGACACGATACAGAGCAATGAAGCCGAAGTGGGCCTGAGCTATCAAACCAACCCGTTGAGCAGCATGGACTTGCGCTCCAGAGTCTATACCAACGTTATCAATAACGAGGACGACATAGGTAATTACACGGGCTGGGGCGGAAATATTATTTACGCCAATGGCCGTTCAGTACGGGATGCATTCTGGCGGCTGGGGGCTTTTTATGACTACCGTAAAGGCCGCGACGATGGCATTTCCACCGAATTTACCCGGCTGAATGAAATCATAGGGCTGCAGACCATCAGCGGATTTTCGCCATTCATGCGGCTGAATTATGAGAATTACGAGGGTGTGACGGATTCCTCCGAGAATGAAATCTTCAACTGGGGTGGGGGTGTCCGCTATTTTATAGACCGCTATTCTTACGGGGAAGTGAGCTACAACTTCTCAGAAGATGATGTGAACAGTGATTTTTGGGCCGGTGCGATCAACCTTAACCCAACAGACAAAACGCGCTTTTATTTTGAATACGACAAGCGAATCAAAGGGGACAGTTACGCCGCTGAAATCCGAAATCGCACACGGCGCTGGACCAATACCCTGACTTACACGGAATCACCAGACAGCTATGAAAGGGACAGGTTTGTCGAGGGCGGACGTATTGATGAAATCTATCTGAGAAAAGAAGCGCGCTGGCTGTCTGAACTGACGCTTCGTCGCACACTGTACAGTTTTTCTCTCTACCAGATAGACAGGGAAACGCTGGAGTCGTTGTCTGATCTGACAGACGACAACTCCCGGGGTGTCGAGCTGGATGTGGATCACCAGCTGTCCCGTGTGTTATCCGGCCATATTGGTTATGCCTATGAGCGTTATGACTTTACGTATATTTCAACCGGTGATGAAAGTGATGATTATCATTCGTTCAGCCTGGACACGACGTATTTTTTCCGACCTGAGTTGATCGCTCAGACAGGGGTGGAATATTACACGCGTTCATCGTCGGACTCGGTAAATGATTACGATGAAACCCGGATTTTCATCGATGTAAGGGTGGAGTTTTAACTATGTATGAAGCGCATTTTGGATTTACGGATAAACCGTTTAAGTTAAGTCCTGACCCACGCTTTTTCTTCGCAAGTCCTCATCATGAGAAAGCGCTGTCCTATCTGCAATACGGGCTGTCTTTAGAAGAAGGCTTCATTGTGGTCTCAGGCCCGATAGGCACAGGGAAAACCATTCTTGTTCATCGGTTAATGTCCAGTCTGGATGAATCGGTTACTGCGGTCCAAATTGCCACCACCCGGCTTTCACCAGACGAGCTGGTGAAATTGGTTGCTGCTAAATTCAACATTCCCACCGAAGGGCTGAGTAAAGCCGACATACTGAAGCGGTTTGAACAACATCTTTATGGAATGAGACAACAAGGCCGACGCGCCGTGTTGCTGGTCGATGAGGCGCAGAACCTGCCCCCGGAAACAATCGAAGAGCTGAGAATGCTGTCTAATTTTCAGTTCAATGACAAGCCGTTACTGCAAAGCTTTCTGTTAGGCCAGGAGGAGCTGAAAGGTATTATCCGTCTGCCTGAAATGGAACAGTTACGGCAACGTATTATCGCCTCCTGCCATTTACAGCCACTCACGCCCGATCAGGTGAAAAGCTACATGCTGCACCGCTTACAGTGCGTCAATTGGCGGGGAAATCCAACCCTGAGTGACGGCGTGTTTGAAGCCATTACCCGATACACCAAAGGCGTACCGCGAAAAATCAATATTCTTGCCGACAGGATTTTTCTTTATGCCTGCATGGAAGGCCTGACGGCCATCAATACCATCAATGTTGAACATGTCATCGCTGAGATGAGCGAAGAACTCCCCGGAGAAGCACCAAGAAGCAAAACATCAGCCAATTTGGACGGTGATCATCCGCCCATTCAGCCCGACCCGTCACGCGGGTATTCCGCGCCTTATAAAAATCATTTTGATGCAGACAGACAGTCTGAAACCACCCACGCCTTTCAGGCGCTGAATGATATTGAGAAAGTGCTGGATAATGTGATTGAACGTAAGATAGCCACCATCCGCAAGCTGGATCAGCTGTTGATCAACAAGCGGAAAATGCTGTTACAGTCGGGCGAAGAGGGCATTGATGACGAGCTGATCCTGAATGAGGATTATCCGCCGGGGCTGAGGGAGAAGTATTGGGTGAGGAAGTTGATGGAGTCTTCTGACTAGGGGGATTTCATTCAGCGGGTGTCATTTTTGTGGCTGGGGAATCTGGTGCAGCGGAGGTATGTCGCGCATTTAGTTTCGTGACTCATTTGACATGGGTTGATACGCGCCAGGTACTCTTTTGAGGCAAAAAGAGTACCCAGAAATGCCTTGCTGTTCTTTGGTGTGGTCCGGGGCGGTTGTAGGCGCTCCCGGCGCCGACAACCTAAAAATTCGTCCTGAATTTTTCCCTGGGTCGTGCCTTACAGCATATCTGCTCACGCTAATCGCTAGTGTCATTTGTGGTTTGGTGGGTATGTCGCGCATTGGGTTTTGTGGCTTATTTGACATTGGTTGATGCGCGCCAGGTACTCTTTTGAGGCAAAAAGAGTACCCAGAAATGCCTTGTTGTTCTTTGGTGTGGTCCGGGGCGGTTGTAGGCGCTCCCGGCGCCGACAACCTAAAAATTCGTCCTGAATTTTTCCTTGGGGGAGAGGATTTCTGGGATCTTGTGGTTGTTGTTGTACAGTGTGTTTTCAGCCAGACATTCATTATTCACTTCTGTCATTGCCGCGCAGGCGGCAATCCATACAACAAGTGCAGTTTCTGTAGCTGGGTGGGTATGCTGAGGCTTGTTTGTGCTGGGTCAGTGACCGATGTCGCTTTTCTTACAAGCTTATGCGTCGCTGATTTTTGGGGTCAGTCATAAAATATAAGAAAAGTACAGAATATCAGTTGGTTAGCAGAAACAGATCGAGTACGATACACGACATGGTGTCGTATATCTAACTGATGGGTTTATCTGGTATGTATATTTAATTATATAAAATCAATTGGCTAGATTGGTTGTCTGAAATGGTTACATGACAGTGTTATGCGACATGATGTCGTTGAATAAAATTTTATATTTCTTAAGCAAGCTTACAGGGAATCCAATGAACTCAAAAGATATTCAAAAAATCCTCAATGATCCTGCCAAACTAGAGGAGTTTGCGGAGTTGAATAATCTGGCAACTATGGCGGCTAAAGAAATACTTCAGCGATTACTTGAAAAACCGGAAGTTTCTGAGGAAGCTAATAAATATATCTGGTCGAACGATAGCAGCGCAGACTTAAAAGGTTATGCGGCTGGCGAAGAAAAAGGATACAAGAGAGGCCACGAAGCAGGTTTTGTTAAAGGCGCATTTCTTGGAGTTTTGGCTGTCGGCTCAGCAGTCGCTGCATATGTTTTTAGCAAGAAATAAATATAACAATCCGCTCAAACACGTTACGGCCACAAAAAGCGTGGCCTCCACTGGACTCGCTAACGCTCGCCGTTTAGCGGGGCGTTAAATTTCTAAACGACTTCAGCATGACGAGTAAATGGAGTAAAAATTGCCTACTTTGGAAAATATGATGATTCCACCCCCAAACGGCTGGGAAGAATTTGAGAGTATTGTAAAAAGTGCCTTGGAGTTAAGGTGGAGAACAAGTGATCTGACAATGCATGGGCGGCAGGGACAAAAGCAAAATGGCGTCGATATTTACGGAAGGGATGACCTTGCCCGTTTGGTTGGAATTCAATGTAAATTGACTACAAACCCAATAAACGAGTCGTTAATAAATACAGAGGTTTCAAATGCAGAGGGCTTTCAGCCAGCTATTTCCACTTTATTTATAGCTACAACATCTCCTTCAGATGTAAAGCTGCAACAATATGTTCGGGCATTGTCAATGGACAGAGCACAGAAAGGAAAATTCTCTGTTGGCATACTTTTCTGGACGGATATCTTACAGGACCTCACAAAAGACATAAATGCCGTTACGCGCCATTACCCTCAGATGTTTCCAGCATCAGGACACTCTCAGCCTGCTCCTTTAGATTTAAGGCAGAGAGATATCGATAATCTAAGATGTCTCTTAGAGTATATTGATGTAGAGAGTATTCCTTATGCGATCGAGATGGCTCCAAAATCAGTAGATGCTGATTTTCTTTGCGAATCTGATACCTTCAATTCAATAAGGGCAAATCCGTCTTTTTACATACACGATGAAACATTGAGTTTAAAGCTTCATTCGTGGCTTGACAAGTGGTATGAAATTATTTGTGCAGGCCGTTTTATCTATGATTACCAATGGAATACAAACCGTCTCATTTTTCCTATGCCAATGGATTTTTGTAGGAATCAGGAAGAGAATGATCTCTATGAACATTTGGTTGTACTGTACCGGGAGTTCCGAACCATTTTCCAAGACTTTACAAACTTTATTCACCAAAATTATCCAGAGATAAATTTCAAAGAAACTAGCGTCAAAGCAAGGCAGTGGAATGCTCAGTTTCGAGTAAAAGAAATTTAACAAGTCAATCCAGCCAACCGCCTGCGACGGCTGATTGGGGCGTTAGGTCTTATAGTGGATAAGGCTCACATTTACGTAAGGAGAGAAAAATGAATAAAACTAAGTTGGAGTTAATAGCAATCGCCGGAGCTGGAGCAAGCTTGATATTAGATTCCTCGAAATTTACCAAGCTTGAATTAGTTGCTATTGCTAAAGCAATTACGGAGCGCTGTAGTCTTACATTAGAAAATTGCCAGTCTAAAACAAAGCTTGAGTTAATTGCTATAGCTCAAGCAGCACCAGAAAAAGTAACTTTTCAATAATCTCAATTAATGTGGAGATTCCTAATGGCTCAATTCAGAGTTGAAACAGTATATGACGAAACTTCCAATCGGTACTTCATTGAGCTCTACCAAAAGGACGGTGATTTACCTATTGTGGTAGGGAAACCAATTTATTTTAGTCATGAACATGCAATGGCTGATGCGGTAGAAATGCTTAAAAAAGCCATGCCCTCACAGCCGATAACTGCATGGCGTGAACAATAGACCTAACAATCCAAGGCAGTAGGGCATATTTTGCATCGCTGCGCTCAAAACGCAAAATATGCCTCTGCTTGAGGCGTTAAATGCCCAAGGAAGTTCGTGGATATTCTAAATGATCGAGAAATTTCAATTGCGTTATGGCTTCTGGCAATTTCGATTTACATTTTTTCTTCCTCGAAAATGGCAGAGGTCAGAAATGCCTTCAAAGGTTTCCTAGCATCTTTATTTGTTACAAAAATAATGACTGTCCTTTGTTTAATGATTGCTTACATGGCGATTGTCATTTACTGGCTTTCTGAGTTGGAACTATGGGGTTTTGAACAGCTAAAAAATACTATTTTTTGGTGCGTTTCTGTTGGTTTAATATCGTTATTTAATCTTGAAAAAATCAAAAAAGATAATAATTTTTTCAAGCACTCAGTTTTAGGTAACTTGAAACTACTAGCGATTCTTCAATTTGTCGTTGGTGTATATACTTTCTCTGTTTTGGTCGAGGTACTGCTAGTTCCGGTTTTAGCATTATTGGGAGCTGTGCTGGCTATTGCTGAAACGGACAAAAAACATCATCAGGTAAAGGTTTTTCTAGAGTATTGCCTGTCTTTTTTCGGGGTAGTCTTAATCGTTTACACTTTGTACATGTTAATAACCGATTTTGGTGAGTTTGGGAAAGAAAAAACTGCATACGACTTCTTTGTTCCACCATTGTTGACTCTCTGTTACTTACCATTTTTTTTCTTTATGTTGGTTTATTCAACATATGAGCAGGTCTTTGTTCGTCTAAGGTTTTCAATAAAGAGCCGGTTCCATAGATATGCGGCTAAACTCTATGCATTTATATTGTTTAATTTTCGGCTCAGTCTGCTTGAACGGTGGTCATTTCAAGTTGCCAAAGTAAACATAGAATCACACTCGGATCTGGTTGATACCTTTAAATATATATTTAAAGTGAGACATTCTGAGAAAAATCCAAAGGAAGTACCAAAAGAGCAAGGTTGGAGCCCCTACGAAGCCAAAGAATTTCTCGTAAACGAAGGGTTGAGCACTGGATTCTATAATAGATATTTCGAAGAAGAATGGTTTGCATCGTCCCCAATGAAGGAATTTAGCGATGGTATTATCCCTGATAATATCGCTTATTATGTTGAAGGTTCTGAAGACGTTGCAAAAGGACTGAAGCTTAAAGTGAACGTGAATGATGCTTCCAGAACCCATCATGCCTGTGAAAAGTTAGAAGCTATGGCAGAAGCCTTGAGTATCTCTAGTTTAAACCTACCTTTATCCGATGAGATGAAAAGTGCTATTTCAGGTTGCAATTCATATTCTGAGAAAGTTGAGGGTAAAACAATCGCCTTGGTTGTAGAGCATTGGCCAAATCATAAGTTTAATGGGTTTGATCTCAAACTCCTGATATCAAGCATTTAACAAAGCGCTGCTGTTGGACAAATTTTCCGCTGCGCTCCAAATTTGCCGCAGAGCGCGGCTACATGGACTCCTCCGGTTGTCAACAACAGCGTCAGGTAATGCAAGGTTTGGGACTGCCGCTCTACATTCGGTCTGTTAACTGGCATTCATGCCATGACCCTGATGACATGACGCGGTTGCGGTTCCTCATTCGGTAGACTGCATCGAAAGTGCCCGACGCGCTATCAGGTTTTCCTGCAAAAGGTCTGAACCTTACACCATCAGTGGCTATTGCAATGACCCAGTGAAGCAAGTGACTTCGTTGAAAAAATGTTCCGTTTTAAATCGTTTGGTACTCAGTATCATTTCTCAGCAGCGACCAAGTGATCCGAGCATTCTTTGCCGCCAGTGCGACAATCGCCCGTTTAAAGCCACGGCGTTCGACCAGACTTTTGCACCACAAGCTGAGTCGGTCAGTTTTATCGCCGAGACTGGCGATCACAGCACGTGCACCATGAACAAAGAGTGTCCGCAGATATCGGTCGCCTTTTTTGGTAATTCACCCAAGCCTTGGCTTACCACCAGTTGAATACTGGCTGGGAACCAACCCGAGCCAGGCGGCGAAATCCCGTCCTTTATCGAACTGTTCACCCCTGCCAATGCTGGCGATGACGGCTGTCGCTGTAATTGGCCCAATGCCTGCCACTTTCATAATTTTCTTGACTTGGCGGCTTCGGGAAACCAGCATATCGAAGCACTGTTCTTGATATGCAATCCATTGATTCAGGTTGAGTAAGTGTTCAAAACAATCAGAAATGATCGCTCTGGCAAGATCAGGTAGTTGATTATCTGCATCTTCAAGCGCATCAGGTATTGCGCGCTGGAGAGCATGGCGGCCGACAGGGGCGATGATGCCGAACTCGGCCAGCATGGCACGGATCTGATTCAGCAATGCCGTCCGTTCATGGACCCAACGATCACGCGCACGATGCAGGAGCAAAATCGCTTGCTGGTCGGCCGATTTGATCCGGACGAAGCGCGTTGAAGAACGGATGACAGTTGTGCAAATGGCAACGGCGTCATTGAGATCGTTTTTGGCACCCGTCCTGAAAGGTGCCACATATTTTGATGCCATGATCTTTGGCGTATGGCAGAGCTTAGTCAGTTCTCGGGCCCAGTAATGAGAGGCACCGCAAGCTTCCATCCCGATAATAGCGGGTGGGATATTGGCAAACGTCTCAAGGACTTTTGACCGCGTTATTGTTTTGTGGATCAACACCTTGCCTTGGTGATCTTCACCGTGGATACCAAAGCTATGTTTGGCTAAATCAATGCCATAGACAAATTGTGACATGGTGGTCTCCGGTAGTTACAGGATAAGACTTACCAAGTGTGGCAGAGCCTGATGAGGGGGAGTCCATGTCATTCGTTATACCACTACTAGTGGCGGAAATTTCTCTATGTATGATATCATGCACATAGTTTTCTTTAATTAATTCATCTGGTTATGCATTCGATTATAGTATTTGGTTTTCCAATGATATTGGTTGCTTTTGAGTGGTTACTCCGTTCAATTGCTAATATTGATACATTTGGGTTTGTGGGTCCTACATTGGCCGCAGCAGCAATTTCATTTGTTGTACCGCTGACTAAGCTTAAGGAGGAACTTCTAGAAGCGGATGGTAAAGAGTGGATCAAAGTATCAAAAAGAGATTCTAGGTTCGTTTATTTTGTATGGCTTATGCTTCTGATAGGCTTGCTTAGTTGGTTTTGGGTATGTACGTTGTCGATCAATTCAAGTGGACAGTCTATTGCTGATTTTCCAACCCATGTAGTGGTTGGATCTATAATGTATGTAGTAAGTATTGGGTTGTGCGCTATAAAGGAGGCTGTGTAATGAGTATTGAACTAGTGTCTATCGCTGTAGGCGCATTAGGTAGTATTGTGTCAGTCGTAACCTTTTACATTACGAAAAAAGCTTTCGCATCAAATGAAAATAGTGAGAAAACATACCTTGTGAAATCGAAAAACGGTGAAAGTAGAGAAGTGACATTAAGTAAATCTACGTCACAAAGTGATATATCGAAAATAATCGCAGAAAACATTGAGTATGAAAGGTTAGTTGAAAAATATCTGAATAGGGTAGATTCAGCAGAGGTTATAAGAAATAGCAAGCATGAGTTGGGGTACGATTTTTATTTGAAAACCCTCTCAGATAATTATTTTGTTGAGGCCAAAGCTAATTCTAAACCTTTAAGTAGACATGCAATTGAAAAGTTAATTAAGCATGCACGTCAGAATGAGTCAAAAGCAATTGTGATTTCAAAGTCAGGGTATGATAAATCTGTTAATCGTTGGCTGAAAGAAAATAATAATTCTAGCCAAGTCAAGTTATTCACTGCAAAAAATGCCACTGAAATAAGAAAGGCTCTCCATAAGTTATCGTAACGTCGGGTATAACAAGGCGCTTAAGTCTAATTCGTGAACGTGTGCCATTTTCGCTTCGCTCTATTTTGGCACACGTTCACTCACAGCTTAGCTTGGCTACATGGACTCCCCTGGTTGTCAACAACAGCGTCAGGTAATGCAAGGTTTGGGACAACCGCTCTGTATTCACTCTGTTTACTGGTTTTGTTGCTTTGACCTGATACCGACGCGGTTGCGGTTCCTCATTTGTTATAAATCACAAGGATTAAAATGAAAAATCTCGCAATAATATTGGCTTTTGTCTTGTTGGCTGGATGTTCCGTTGTAGCAAAAGACGAAAGTAGTCTGGTAACGGAAGCGAAGCCCGATTTACCTGAAACTAAAGTAGAGCAGCGTTTAATGATGCTCGGTAAGTGGTATGGGGATCTGCCGACCAAAGAAGGTGGACGTAAGCAATGGACAATCGAACGTTCGACAGACGGAACATACAGAATTGACTTTCTGATCACGAAGAACGATGGCACGACACAACAATCTTCGGAAGCCGGTCATTGGGGGGTTGCAGGAGATATCTACTTTTCTATGTATCGTGGGGCAATCGACAACGGTCAGTTTTACCCGTCTAACCCAAGCGATCCGTATAATTATGACGCGTACAATATCACAAGGTTAACAAAAGAAAGCTTTGAATATCAGAACATTGACTCTGGAAACAAGTACACAGTCAAGAAAGTTTCAACCAACTTTACACTAGACGATAGTGAGTGATAGCAAATAAGGATATGTGTCTCACAGCCGACGCTTTATCTGGCTATTCACAGAGCAGGGTAAAAATACATGGATGTATTTTTAGGTTGTCGGCGCTGGGAGCGCCTACAACCGACCCGAACAACACCAGAGAAACAAAGGCATTTCTGGTTACTGTTTGTGCCAGCAAAGAGTAACTGGCGCGCATCAACAGTGCTGAGAAAAACACAGAACTCAAGCGCGACAAACTTACTCAGCCTTAAAAATCGCACTCGTTGAATGGATTCCCGCTTTTCGGTCCCGGGATCGCCGACAACCAACCCGCAACAGATGATGTCCTTCAAATCGCTGCTGTAGATCAACCCCTCACCTTGGTGATCCTCGCCGTGGGTACTAAAGTTATGTTTGGTTAAATCAATGTCATAGACGAACTTTGACACCAAGCGAGGAAAATCGGATGACTAGCATTGATATTGGAATAAATGCTGAAGATAGACAGAAAATCGCGGAAGGCTTAAAACGCCTTTTGGCTGACTCATATACCTTGTATTTACAGACACATAATTTTCACTGGAATGTGACCGGACCTCAGTTCCGCGAATTACATCTGATGTTTGAAGAACATTACACCGAATTGGCAACGGCTGTAGATGATATCGCTGAGCGCATTCGAACTTTAGATGTACCTGCTCCGGGCACTTACAAAGAGTTTTCGAGACTCAGCTCAATCAAGGAAGTGGAAGGCGTGCCGAGTTCAGAAGAAATGGTGGACCTGTTAACAAAAGGTCATGAGCAGGTTGTGAAAACCTCACGAGAGGTCTTAAAGTTGGCGCAGTCTGCAGATGATGAATCAACGGCAGCGTTAGTCTCGGATCGCATGCGGATACATGAAAAAACATCATGGATGTTACGGGCCATCAGGAAGTAAGTGCATCCGGATCCTGTTCGGTAAATGGGTGCTCCACTGCGATAGCGTCAGGCTGCGCAGTATGGTTGACATCATGACCATGTCACGTATTACGCGTGTTTGGCTAAATCAACGCCATAGACATTGTGACATGGTGACCTCCGGCCAGAATGAAATCAGGCTGACTAAATTTGGCGAAGCCTGAAGGGGCAGCCATGTCATTTGTCAGGCGCGATGGGAGCAGGTAATGCTGACGGTAGTCGTTTTCAAGGCACTGGTCATTTGGGTTGGCATCCTGGCTCTGGCTGTTGCCAATGGCGTAATGCGCGAATCGGTACTTGTACCCAGGTTCGGCACGCCAGTCGCGCTCGTGCTTAGCGGTATGCTGCTCTCAGCTTTAATCATAGGCGTGGCGTACTTTTCCCTGCCATGGTTGCATGTTCGTCGGCCATTCGAACTCTATACTGTCGGGGCGGTCTGGCTTGTTCTTACACTCGCTTTTGAGTTTTCGTTCGGGCTTTGGCAAGGCAAATCGTTGTCCGAGTTGCTCGAGGCCTACACATTCAAGGGGGGCAACATCTGGCCTGTTGTTCTTGCAACAACGTTCTTTGCGCCATACATCGCTGCCTGGCTGCGAGGATGGGTGTAATGCGTCTAACCAGGCCCGTCACGGCGGCACCTGCTGGCTGGCGAAGTGTGGGGGGGAAAGCTGAGATAACTTTCGAGCATGTTATTTTTTGGATCAATATTTTGTCTTGCTGATTATTGTCATGGATACTGTATCTAAGTTTTGCTAAATCAATATGATAGACAGATGGTAATAGGGTCTCCGGTGTGTGTGGAATCACATATCAAATGCGGCTAAAGCTGAGAAAGACGAGTCCTTATCATTCATCTAAGTATTCGGAGGCATTTTGAGAGTAACCTTGTTGATTATATGTGCAGCTTTGTTGAGTGGCTGTATGGGTATGCCCGACTCAGTAAAACCTGTGTCGGGGTTTGAACTGAATAATTATCTGGGTAAATGGTATGAGGTGGCACGCCTTGACCATTCATTCGAAAGAGGGCTAAGTCAGGTCACGGCTGAGTACAGTATGCGAGAAGATGGTGGTGTTTCGGTACTCAATCGGGGTTATTCAGAAGCTGATAACGAATGGAAAGAGGCGGAAGGCAAAGCTTATTTTGTGAACAGCCCAACCGATGGTTATCTCAAAGTCTCATTTTTTGGTCCATTTTACGGTTCTTACGTTGTGTTTGAATTGGATCGTAAAAATTACAGTTATGCTTTTGTGTCTGGCCCTAATACTGACTATCTATGGTTACTTTCACGAACGCCAACAGTCGAACCGGCGGTGATGGAAAAATTCATTCAAATGTCGTCTGAGCGGGGATTTGATACAAATCGACTGATTTATGTTCAGCAGCAATAAATAACACAGGCACTTTAATATGGATTCGCAAAGCGTGATGCTTTGACTTTGCCACTGCTGGTGGCGTTATGCCTTCAGAGCAAAATGAAGATCAAAGCAACGAACCCGAAACGTAAAGATATCCGCAACTCAGGGTAAAAATTCAGGACGAATTTTTAGGTTGTCGGCGCCGGGAGCGCCTACAACCGGCCCGGACCACACCAGAGAACAAAAGGCATTTCTGGTGACTGTTTGTGCCAGCAAAGAGTCACTGGCGCGCATCAGATACAGCCAAGAGAATCATCAGACTCAAGCGCGACATACCATCAAACTCAGACATAGCAACGCGTAACCTAACCCGCAGTAATGACCGGGTAACGAATACGCCAAGGTCGGTTTTGTCTTACAGCAATCCTGAAACGCAAAGAGATCTGCAACCCAGGGAAAAATTCAGGACGAATTTTTAGGTTGTTGGCGCCGGGAGCGCCTACAACCGCCCCGGACCACACCAGAGAACAAAAAGGCATTTCTGGTTACTGTTTGTGCCAGCAAAGAGTAACTGGCGCGCGTCAGACAATGATGAGAGAATCACCGAACTCAAGCGCGACATACCACGAGACTCAGACATACCACGAAACTCAGGCACACCATCAAACCCAGACATCCTCTCAAAGCACAATGATACGATTACGCACCCCCATTCAAATCACCTTGCGATTTGATTGCACTCCTTAAATGAATCATAATTTGAGTCGATTAAGGTGTTTTATTGCATCATGGAGTGACAGATGTGGATATGGCAACAACCCGACTGGCCGAATTTTACGTGGGATAAAAGCCTCATTGAACCGCGTCTCAGAGAGGTTCGCCTGAACCAGGGGATCTTGCTGGGCAAGATGATGAGCCAGTCGCAAGACAGCACTCAAACTCTGCTCGACACGCTGTTAGCCAATATCCTTCACTCCAGCGCGATAGAAGGGGAGAAACTCAACGCATTATCTGTTCGCTCATCGTTAGCCAATAGGCTGGGGATTAATGAGGAAAGGCCATTTCCGACCACAGAGCAGACTGACGGATTCGCTGAAATCATGCTCGATGCCGTCGAGAATCCAGACGCTCCGCTTACGTTGGCGCGTATCTTACATTGGCACGACAGACTGTTTCCCGAAGGTTACACGATGTTCAACCCTGTGATTGGTGGCCGGCTAAGGGGAGAGGCGCCGATGCAGGTTGTTTCCGGCAGGATTGATCGCCCGGTGGTTCACTTTGAAGCGCCCGGCAGGCAAGTACTGGAAGGGGAGCTTGCTCAGTTTATTGAATGGTTCAATGTATCCAAAGCAGATCCTTCCCTTGATCCCTTATTAAGAGCCGCAATTACGCATCTATGGTTTGTCACGCTGCACCCGTTAGACGACGGGAATGGTCGTATCACCCGATTACTGACAGATTTAGCACTGGCTCAGGCGGAACAGCAGTCAGTGCGTTTTTATGCTATGTCTGTGGCAATTCTGGCTAATCGAAGCAGTTACTATGAAATATTAGAGCAAACCCAGAAAGGTGAACTGGATATTACCCCCTGGTTACAGTGGTTTTTCAATATCCTGGATGAAACCTTCTCACAGGTGCTCAAAGAAATCGATCAAACCATTTATAAGACGAATTTCTGGCGGGCGGTAGACCAGACAAAGCTGACTGCCGAGCAGGTTAAGGTACTTAACCGCATGCTGGATGGCGATTTTGAACAGGGAATCAGCGCAGGCCAGTACCATAAAGTGGCGAAAGTGAGTAAACCAACAGCCACCCGGCACTTAGCTGCATTGGTTGAACTAAAGTGTCTGGTGAAGTCAGAGTCAGGCGGACGAAGCACTCGCTACCACCTGCCATAAGAAGCATCGGTGGACCATACATAGTGCCAGCTCACTGTATGGATTCCCGCCTGTCGCGGAAATGACGGCTTGAGAATGTAGATTGGTGACACTATCCCAGGAAAAAATTCAGGACGAATTTTTAGGTTGTCGGCGCCGGGAGCGCCTACAACCGCCCCGGACCACAGCAAAGAACCCAAAGGCATTTCTGGTGACTATTTGTGCCAGCAAAGAGTCACTGGCGCGCGTCCGACAATGGCAAGTGAATCACCGGACTCAAGCGCGACATACCACCACACTCAGACACACCATCACACCCAGACATACGATCACACCGATTCACCCATTCTTCACCGTGTACTTATCCATCAGCGAGTACAGTGTTGGCCGCGTAATCCCCAGTATATTGGCGGTGTGAGACATATTCCCGTTACTGAGTGACAGCGCTTTCGCTATCGCCTGCTTCTCAGCGGTTTCTCTGACCTGGCGTAAATTTAACGCCATGGGCTCGGGGCCGTCTTCGATAGGTTGAAGCGCCAAATCGAGCGAGCTGATGAATTTGTTGTCCGACATGATCACCGCCGATTTCACCTTGTTTTGCAGCTCACGGATATTACCGGGCCAGCTGTGCTGCAGCATTGCGCGTATGGCATCGTCGGTGAAACCGCTGATTTTTCGCGGTGACTGCTGATTGGCCTGCTGTAAAAAATAGCGGGCCAGGATGAGAATGTCCTGGTCACGATCGCGCAGGGGCGGGTTCTGAATGGTAATTTCACTGATACGGTAGAACAGATCTTCCCGAAACGTTTTATCTGTCATCATTTGTTCGAGGTTTTGATGGGTAGCGCAGATGATTTTGACATCCACCGGAATTTCATGGCGGCCACCGACACGTTCAATCACTTTTTCTTGCAGGAAGCGGAGTATTTTGGCTTGCAGCGGATAGGGCATGTCACCGATTTCATCGAGGAACAGCGTGCCGCCGTCGGCACATTCGATTTTGCCGGCCGTGGTTTTGTGCGCGCCGGTAAAGGCGCCTTTTTCAAATCCAAACAGTTCACTTTCAAGCAGATGTTCCGGAATAGAGGCGCAGTTAATGGCGATGAAAGGTTTATCCGCTCTTGGCCCTTTTGCATGAATGGCGCGGGCGATCACTTCTTTGCCCGTGCCGCTTTCACCCAGGATCAAAGTGGTGATTTCAGTAGGCGCGATGCGCTCTATCATCCGGCACACTTGCTGTATTTGCGGGCTGTTTCCGATGAACCCATTGGCTTCCAGCGAGGACTGGCGCAGATTGATGTTTTCCGATTCCAGCTTGGCCACCACAAATGCCCGGTCGATAATCACGGCCAGAATGTCATCATCTATTGGTTTGTGATAGAAATCGTGCGCGCCCAGTTCAATGGCTTTCAGTGCATTGGCTTTGTCATCATTGCCGGTAATGACGATGATTTTAGTGTAAGGCGCCAGTGCCAGAATTTCCTGCAATATGGCGAGCCCTTCTGATGCATTGGCTTCATCAGGCGGGAGTCCGAGGTCTAAGGTAATGACTTTGGGCTCGTAACGTCGCAACGCAGTAATGGCCGATTTTCGATCAGCGGCCATAACGACTTCGTACTGCGGGAAGCACCATTTCAGCTGTTTTTGAATACCCGGATCATCTTCAATGACAAGTAATGTATCCATATCGCTTTCCTTTCTGGCAAATTCTTTGTCCCGGAGGATTAGGCTGGCACACTGACAGGCAGGTGAATATACAGGGTCGTTCCTTTGTCCGGTTCCGATTCCACGTCTATATATCCGCCTAATTGCTCAATCAGGTTTTTTGCGTCATAGGCACCAATCCCCATGCCTGCGTTGCCTTTGGTGGTATCAAAGGGCTTGAATAATCTGTGCTCGATAAAATCGCTGCTCATGCCGCTGCCATTGTCAGAAATGGTGATCAGGTAGTAGTGATTTTTGCGTGTCGTCGACACATGCACATAACCGTTTTCACTGGTGGATTCCTGCGCGTTCTGAACCAGATGAGACAGCATATTGCTGAAGCGTTCTTTGTCCGTTTTGAGAGTAAATGGCAAGTCGGCCTGCTCAATAAATTGCGGTGGAGGCGTTCGGACGGCGCGGGTGTCGCAGACTTGTCGTATCAGATCTTCAATGTTGATCTCTTCTTCAGATTGACTTTCAACCCGCTTATTATTGAGCTGGTTCAGCACTTTCGTCAGCCGGTGAGCGGCCGAATCGACAGTATCAAAGGCATCGCTGATAAAGTCAGGGTTATCCCGGTGTTTTGTCGCATTTTTGCTGAGAAGTTGCAGTTGCGCTAACACGTTTTTCAGGTCATGTACCAGAAAGGCAGACATACGGTTAAAGGTATCGAATTGCTGGCTTTCAGCAAGTTTCTGATTGGTTTCAAAAACATTGAGATAGACAGAAAGCTGACGGCTGATCGCTTTCATTAAATCACGGTCTTCCCAGTTGACTTTTTCTGTCGACGTGGGCCTGGAAAGCAGGCACACGCCCAGGGTTCCGCTGCTGCTCGACAAAGGCACGATATAAGACAATTCTGCCACAGGGGAAAGTGCGCTTGCATCTAACCGGAAGGGGGCGGGCTCTTTGTCTTGCCGGGCGGCGTCTACATCAACAATCCACTGATGCTCAATAGCCGGTAGCGCGGCTGAGCTGAGTAAAATCTGAATATCCGGATGCTGGCTGTCAATATTGTGGCAGGCCCGCACTTTCATGTTCGGGCCTTGT